>JAZGHI010000196.1:0-3032 GCA_036480955.1 Candidatus Adiutricales bacterium | reverse complement strand
CTATTTCCTCAGAATGAGAAAAAAACCCACGATTAAAATTAGTATTCCCCAGATAAGGTTCCAGTCGGCCCAGTTGAAGATAAAGGGGAAAATCTGTTTAATCAAGAGGATCGCTCCGATCAGGACCAAGACCGTGCCAACCAGATTTTTTGGTTCCCGGAACCAGTGCTGATCGGTTTTGATTTCTTCCACTAATTCCTTTGTCTTCTTTCCCAGATTGTTTACAAACTCCCTGACCGATTCTTCACGGTCTATTTCCACCGGCTCTCCCGGTTCTTCCCGAAGCAGGAGCCTTAAAATGATATAAAGGACGAATCCTATACCGTTGGCCAGACATAAGAGGATAAAAGCCAGCCGTACCAGAGCAGGTTCAATTGAAAAGTAATTCCCCAGACCGCCGCTTACTCCGAATAGAATCCGATCGCCTCGGGAACGATATAACTTTCGCGCGTCTTCAGACATGAGCCAGTCTCCTTATTACTCTCTGGAAAGTGAAAATATTGCTGGTTGGTCAGCTTGCGGATTTTTTTTCAAGATCATACCTGATTCGACTAAATTTACAAGCGTTTCAGAAAGCCTGGGTCGGCCTTAAGGTTACAAACAGGATTTTGGCCGGGAGATAACCTCTTGATCCATAGTTCATGATAAAATTTTTGTACAATTTTTGGTTGATTGATAGCTATTAATTTGCCATGATCAAATAACTAAATAGAGAATTTTTTTGTCAGGGAATTTTCAGGAGGGTAAGCATTATGGCGCAAAAACCAGGATATGCCGGGAATATTTTAAGAGTCGATCTTTCCTCGGATAATATCAGTACGACACCTACCGAGGCCTACGCCGATAAGTTTGTCGGAGGACGGGGAATAGCCGTCAAGATTCACTGGGACGAAGTCCCGGCCCACTCCCATCCTTTCGATCCGGAAAACCGGCTGGTAATGATGACCGGTCCAACCTGCGGTCTTCCCGGTCTGGCCGGTTCAAGGTGGCAGGTTTCCGGGAAGTCCCCGATCTTTAATCAGTTTTCGTACTGTAATCTGGGGGGTGCCTGGGGCGCTCAGCTTAAGTTCGCCGGTTATGACGGTCTTGTCGTGACGGGGAAGACAGATAAGCTGGTCTACCTGGTGATCGACGACGGCAAGGTAGAATTAAAAGACGCCTCCCACCTGAAGGGCAAAGGCGCCATCTACACACGCGAGAAGCTGAAAGAAGAGCTTGGCCAGGATTTTCGTGTCGTGGCCGTGGGCGCGGCGGGTGAAAACGGAGTGAGCTTCTCGACTCTTCTGAGTGATTCCGATTCCAGCGGCTCGAACGGATTGGGATCGGTCATGGGGACAAAGAACCTCAAGGCTGTGGCTGTTCGAGGATCCGGGAAGGTGGAAGTAGCCGATAAAGAAGGGCTTCGTGAACTGAGAAGAAAGATAAAGTCCTTGAAAACCCCGCCCGGTTCCTGGCCGACGCTGCTCGAACAGGAAAGGCTTAAAAAGGACATGTGTTTCGGCTGCATCGCCGGTTGCATGAGGGCCAATTATAATCCGAAGGAAGGCAGCCCCGGTAAATACATCTGCCAGTCCGCTGTTTGGTATGAAATCCGGGCCCAGCGCTACTATGGCGAGGTAAACGAGGTTTCCTTTAAAGCAAATAAAATGGCTGATGATTACGGTATGGACACGAGGTCCATTGAGACAATGATCATGTGGCTGAGCCGGGTTCACAAGGCCGGGATCATTTCCGAGGAAGAGACGGGCCTGCCTCTTTCCAAGATGGGAAGTCTGGAGTTTATAGAAACGTTGCTCCATAAGATCGCTTTCCGTGAAGGATTCGGTGACGTGCTGGCCGACGGCACCATAAAAGCCGCCGAGCGGGTTGGAAAAGACTCGGCGAATCTGATCAAGGATTATATGGCCAAATCAGGCGAGAACAACGTATACGGGCCGAGACTCTACTTAACCACGGGCCTTTTTTACGCTATGGAACCGCGTATGCCCATTCAGCAGCTTCACGAAATAAGCACTCTGGCTCTGGCCTGGGCCGCGCGTGAACAGGGGGCGCGTGAAAGCTATATGACCTCGGATCTGATCAGGAGAATCGGCAAGCGGTTCTGGGGGAGTGAGATTGCGGCTGATTTCTCGACGTATGAGGGCAAGGCCTTAGCCGGAGCTAAAATTCAGGATCGACAGAACGCCAAAGAATGCCTGATCCTGTGTGATTTTTCCTGGCCGTTCTTTCATACACCGGCTACTGAAGATCATTTGGGTGATCCCACTCTCGAAAGCCAGGTTTGCGCCACGGTAACCGGAAGGGATATTGATGAGGAAGGTTTGTATGAAGTCGGGGCCCGAACATTTAATGTGCAAAGAGCCAATATGGCCAGAGAAGGACACCGGGGAAGGGAATTTGATACCATCAGAGATTTTAATTTCGAAGCCGGACTCAGAGGCGACTACGGTAATCCCGAATGCCGGGTACCGGGTGAAAACGGTGAAGCTTTTTCAAGAAAAGGTATGACCGTGGACCGGGATGAATTCGAAAAAATGAAAGGTGAATATTACGGGATCCGAGGATGGGACGTGGAATCCGGCCTTCAAACAAGGAAGAGCCTTGAAGATCTGGATCTCAAGGATGTGGCCGACGGTTTGGAAGAAGCGGGCCTCCTGAGGTAATTTTTAGAATGGTAAAAACGGTAAAAATTCGAATCGTTCTGTTACCCTGACCAGCATTTACATGATCAAAAACGACGCTGAGAGGGGCGGATATTTACCGCCCCTTGTAATTATATTTGAATCATCTCCAAAAGAGTTGATGATTTTGAAAGGATTCAAGGGGTCAAGTGTCCAAGGATTCGAGTGAAATGCTTAAGAATTACAGAGATCTGAAAGTTTGGCAAAAGTCGTACAGACTCTGTTGGTTCTGTTTGCGAATTGGAGACCCAGGTCCTGCTTTCAGGTGATTTAAATTATGTAAATAAAGAAAATTTAAAGGCTCTCAAGGATGATACAGAGGAAGTTGAAAGGATGCTAAAAGCGCTGATA
>JAZGHI010000195.1:0-2272 GCA_036480955.1 Candidatus Adiutricales bacterium | reverse complement strand
GCGAAGGATTTGCTCAAACTTGAATACTCGATTTCGAGAGGAAGTTGGATCATTAATCGGGAGCATAGGCGGGGTTGTCTTAAGTGCCATAAGATTGGGACTTTAGAATCCCCTCCGGATAAAATCCCCCTTGATCGGGCCATGACGAAATTTCCAAGATACTCAGCGGATACGAACCGGGTGATGAGTTTAGAAATGTTTCTGGACAAACACATAAGGGCCAACAGTCAGGAAGGCGCGGGCCTGCCGATGAAAAAGATAACGGATATAATGGCCTATCTGGCCAGGTTGGCCGAGGGAAAAATTTTGCGACCGGGTATGGATTGAGCCTGTGAGATAGTGAGGCCATGACTCAAAAAGAAAACCTGGGCGAAAACAATATTAAACTTCCCGCCCATATAGTCCTGATCTTGTTTGTATTTCTTTACTGTCTGTCTATGCCGTCACCCGGCCGGCCGGGCCAGATAACCGACGCTTTGATAACCGGCCGGATATTCGCGGCGGACGGCGGGCATCTTGCCGGACTCATCATGTTCGAAAAAGGGCGGCTGTATGGGAAAAATTACAAATACGGCGGCCTCGTGGATGAAACCGGGAGGTTTTCAGTCAAAGTTGAGGAGGGCGGTGATTACGGCGTTCATGTATACGCTACGGGATATATCTACTTCCCGTTGGGAATTGAAGTCAAATCAGGGATTGAGAACCAATTTAACTTCACCTTGCCGCCGAACGCGGCCCTAAAGGAGGCCCCGGTAATTTCAAACGTTACCTTTACTCCCGAGAAAGATAATCCCGGCCGAGTCATGATCAGATTAAGGGTTGATGACCCGAATGATAACCTTTCGCATCAGGTATTGGGGACCAACGTTAAAACCCAAGAGGGATTTCTTTTTTCTCCGCCTAAATTTGTGTTTCCGTGGAAACGTGACTTTCCGAACGGCGTCTACAGTCTCAGCTATGATACCCGTGGCCGAAATTTTGATCCCGGAGAATGGTATTTCGTGGCCGCTGACAACCGGTGCTACAATTCAGCAGTGCTCAAACATCCTTTTACCGCCGAAGGTGTGGTTCCGGCCCAAGTGAGCGGCGGGAAAACAGCCGCCACCAAGATCGATTCCATGGTCATGGATTCTTCTGGGGATGAAGAGTTATTGAAGACCGGCCGGGAAGTATTCGCCAATAATTGTGCCATGTGCCATCACCCGGATTCTAAAGAAACAAAAGTCGGGCCAGGTTTGATGGGGTTGTTCAAGGCGCGTCTCACCCCAGCGCGGAAAGTCCCGGTGACAGAGGAAAACATCCGGCGTCAAATTCAGAAAGGGAGCGGAATAATGCCGCCCTTCGGCCATATCGATGACGCCCAACTTACGGCCCTGATTCATTATTTAAAATCACTCTGAACCGCTCTAATCTTCAAGATCACTATGCGGCGCGCGGCTGAATGCCAGAATTGAATTAACGCGAACCTCTAGCTGCCGTTCAACTTGGGGAGATGGTTCCAGCTCCTCAATTTCAGTGGTGTAACCGTTTAAAATAGCAAGGTCTTCTATCTTTTCAACCTTACCAATGAGCTGATAACCATTATCTGAAGCAGGATCCCATACTACCAGGGCCACCTGGTGATTCTGCCCCAGATTTATAATCGTTCCGGGGCAAAACCATGCCTCTACCGCGACTCGATCATCAGAGAGTAATTTAAGCTTGAGAGCTGTGGCTACATGGGGCTTCCCGGTGCTGTCGGCCGTGGCCACCATAATATGCTGAATCTTTTCAGCTAAATCCACCGCTTTCTTGAGTGTCTCGGTATCCATACTTTATCAAGACCCCGAAACCGTACCCATCAAAACAGCGAAACCCGCTGCTTCCGGAATCATCGTCCGTTTGAACTAAGCCAAATTAGAACCGTGCACAGCTACAGTGATTCCAGGAATTCTTTCCAGGGAGTGCCCGGAAGCGTTTCTGTGGTAGAATGGCCCAATCCTCGAATAATCATGGCCGCCCTTTCCACATCTTTGGGGTTTTCCGCTTCTACTAGGTCAATTACATCGAAGCGGCCAAGGGTCGCATAACTGTCCAGCCATTTGATGCCCGGACAATCCTCTTTAATTTTCTCACTGACCCGCCTGGCGATAGTTTTAAATTCACTCGCTTCCGTGAACGCATCGGGTGAAAAACGGCTGAGAATAATGTATCTGGCCATTTTTTGTCTCCTTCACCTAAAAACATGCAACTTGGGAAAATGCCTGAGTTGCTTCGGGGGGAATGAACCTAG
>JAZGHI010000194.1:0-9838 GCA_036480955.1 Candidatus Adiutricales bacterium | reverse complement strand
TCGGGTGCGCCATTTTGTCCTTTCTGACCCATGAATTGAATCTGATGACCGTGGGCGAGGACATCGCTGTCAGCCGCGGGGTAGACGTGAGGCGCGTAAAACCGGTCTTGTTTTTTGCCACTTCCTTGATGATCGGCGGGGTAGTGGCGGTCTGCGGGCCCATCGCCTTTGTCGGAATGATGGCCCCTCACATTAGCCGGCTTATCATAGGCTCGGGGCACGTGTACCTTATGCCGGCCACGCTGCTATTCGGTGGCGCCTTTCTCACCCTCTGCGACACATTGTCCCGGACCCTTATAGCGCCCGCCGAAATTCCGGTCGGTGTTATTACTTCCTTACTGGGAGCGCCTATTTTTATCTGGCTTCTTCTGGGCCGGTCCGGAAAACTGGGTGTGTGGTAGTCCTAGGCTTCTCGGATCGCTCGATAAGCGGATTCCGGGAACTGCCCGGAAATTTGCTAGCGAGGGTAGGAAGCCTAATTAACGAATATAATCAAGAAGAGAGAGTGAGGTAATCATGCTGGTGGACATCAGCGCAGCTTGATAGGCCTGTTGCTGAAGCTCGAGAGCGGTGAAAGCCTCGATGAGGTCAACGTCCTCGTGGTCGGAAAGGCGCTGGGTCGCGGCCAGCCGGTTGTTTTCCAGGATGTTCATCGAAGTTTCGGTACGGTTTAGTCGCACCCCGGTCATGGCCATCCGGCTGGTCAAGTTATGCAGGATCTGGTCCAGAACGGGTAATTCGTCGGCAACGGCTAGGGAGTCATGGTTCTGAAGGGCCGCGCGTAAACGGAAAAGACTGTCCAGGGTGTTGTCGGCGTCTCCCACGGTTCCGAGAACATCTTCGCCGTGAACATTGGTCTGGACCCTATACAGACGCTGTATATTAACCTCGATTTTTTCCGTATTCCCCTGGTAGTGGCTTACATCAACAGCAAAGATGTCATCGACCGACAAGGTACCTTCATTGGTAAAAGCGATCTGTACCCCTAGATCGAGATCGATGCCGGTACTGTCATAAATATTTATTCCCACCGTGCTGGCCGTGAATTCATCAGCCGGTCCCCAGGTCAATCCGCCGTCTTCGGAGACCTGGAACAGGGCCGCATTATCAAGGCCGCCGCTTAAATTCCACGTCCCGGTCAGGGCCAGGGCGTCGAGCCCGGAATTGCCCTCCGCCAACTCTACGTTAACCAGATTACTCGCGGCGGTATTGTTCTTGATGGCCGCTATGATATCCCCGGCGGTGGTGGTTATCGCGCCGGTGCCGTCAGTGGCCAGATTAACCGTGATGGCGTTGCCCGCGACTCCCAGAGTCAAGGGCTGCGAGGCCGCGCCAGGATCCACGTAGGTAATTGAAATGCTGTTCCCAGCCAGACCTGAAAGGCGTGCTTCATACTTGAGGTTAGTGTGCGGGGTTGACAGATCCGTAGTTGCCGTGGCGTAAGAAAAACCGGCCGCGGCCCGGGAAAGATTCTGAGGAACTCCCGCCATGTCCGAGACTACACCCGAACCGTCGTTCCCCCTGGTCAGCGATGCTGTGACCAGGAGACTGGCCTGGCTCAAGGGGACGTTGATGGCCGACATGATATCGGTCGCTGTAGAAGTGATTACGCCGCCTACGGTTTCAAGGCTGACACTGATGGCGTCAGCGGCCACGCTTACGTTCAAGGCGTTATCTCCGGCTCCGGGATCAATGTATTCAATTGTGATCGCGTCCCCGACGACCCCTTGAGTAACAGCGGTGAAGGTGAGGTCGTCGTTGGCGTTGTTAAAATTCGTGGTGTACACGGCATAAGGGGAAGCGGCCCCGCCGGCCGTGGTGATATTTACCTGATATGGCTTGGTCTGGATTCCGGTGTAAGATCCGGACGAAGTCGCCAGGCCGGTATAAGCGGAACCGGTTGACAAGGAGGCTACCGGATCGTTTATATTCAAGCTTTTCGTAAACGGAATGGTGTCCGTCTTGGAACCGGAAAAGATATACCGCCCCTCCATGTTAGTGTTGGCTAACTGAATAATCTGGTTAATGATACCGTCTATGGCGATGGCGGCTGAGTCCAGGTTGAAATCCCGGTAGGTACCGGTAGACATCTGCTCGGCCAGGGTTTTCGCTTCCGCGATAGAATCAGTAATGCTTTGCAGCGAGGATTCTGAATGCATGAGCCAATTGCTGGCTACGGATAAGTCTCTCTCATACTGATTTATGTCTTCAAGGACCGTTCGCATGGTCAGAATGATCGAGCCTCCCAAAACGTCATCCGAGGGCCGGTTGAATTTTTTCCCTGAGCTAATGGACTCGTTGAGCCTGCTCATCTTCTGAGCCATATCACGCAAACGGAAATTTATCTGGGAGTATATCGCCTGTTGTGTAATCCGGATCAATTATCAAGCCTTTTGTCAGACCATCGTAATCAACGACTCCAGCATACTGTCGCTGACCGTAACCAGCTTGGCCGCGGCCATGTAGGCATACTGAAACCTAATCACGTCGGTCAGTTCCTCGTCCAGGGATACGGCCGAGATGGCGTCACGGCGGAGTTCAATCTGGTGAATGAGATTTTCGTTGAAGTCCACGTTACGATATATGGTGTGGGCGGTCGAACCTATGTCCGCCGCCAAAGAGTTATAAGCCTCGGAAATAGTAACTGAGCCGATTTGGAAGGTAAATGCTGTGTCTTTGATGTCGGCCATTTCCAGGGCGTTCACGTTGTTGCCGACCGGTAATTGTCCCGTCGAATCAAGCTTTCCCGCGGCGATTAAAGAGTAATTATTAACCACGTTCTGGTTCAAGCCCAAATCACTGGAATTGGCGCCCGTGAAAAACGTGTTGAGGCCGAGGGCCATCAGAGCTGAAGCAGTGTCGTTGGCAAAAGCGAAGCTGTATCCGTTGGTGGCGTCGGCCTCAATTCTGAGATGTTCTTTGCTGATTGAGTCCGTGAAAATACTTGCCCTGACGCCTTGAACGCCAGTGAGATATGAACTCCCGATCTGGGCTATAATGTCTTCCACGGTATCGGTCGGGTTGACGTTGATAGTATTAAATATGGCCGTGTTTCCGGAATCGTAGGTGATCAAGTCAAAAGATCCGGAGGTCATATCGTCTCCAAATGTCAGTAGATTCGACAGATGGCGATTTAAATATGTGGTGGCCATGGCCTCAACACGACCATAGCCGTTGTCGTCGGCGGTTACATTCACCGAGATCAGAGCTCTGGCCGCGACCGCGCCCGCGCTGCTGTCGCTGGTAATGAAATCCGCAATCTCGCGTGCCGTGGTGTCTATATGGCCTATTACATTGGTGCCTAAGGTAATGGTAATGGCATTGCCTGTAACGGAAGCGGTCAGGGATTGATTTATTGTGCTCGGGTCGACCAGGGTTATGGTTATCTGCTCGCCGGGAAGCCCAGTGTTTTTGGCCGTAAAAATTATATCATTATCGCTTCCCGTAAAATTCGTTTCCAGCTTGGCAAAAGGGGAAACCTCATAGGACCCCCAAATATCCGTCAATTGGCTTAATCCCGCTCCCTGGGCGTGCTGTCCGTTTACCTTTCTGATCAGTGTTGAGGCGAATTCATCGAACTGGGTATAAAATTTGGTGATAATACTGTCCCGCATCTCGATCAGGCCGCCGAGTTCACCGTTGGTCAGGGTCTCGGTGATATTGACCTGCGCCCCGCTCTCATTATTCCATATTACTTGCAGATCACCGGCGGAATCTAATCTGGTCCCAAGTGACCAGGCTTTGTACTCCTCGACGAGAGGAAAACCTTTCGGTGTCAGAACATAGACACTTCCATCCCGAGGATCCTCAAAATGATTAATATCGATTATTTCGGATAGATTCCTGAGTAGTAGATTGCGGCTGTCCCTCAGGTCGTTTGCGTTGTGGTAATCGGACTCGGCTTTGGTGATAGCGGCGTTAAGATCCGCCAGTTGAACCGCTATGATGTTAATCTCCTTAGTCGTGTTCAGGATGCTGTCATTTAACTCCGTCCGCTGATCATCCAGGTAGGATCGCATCGTCGTAATGATATTTACCAGGCTCTGGCTTTTTTCCACCAGGCTTATGCGCTCGGCGCTGCCCTCCGGATTATTGGCCACCTCTTGCCAGGCGTTCCAGAATTCGGACATGACCTTATTCAAGCCGCTGTCATAACTTTCATTGAATATGATTTCAATCTGCGAGATGGATGATTTTTCGGCCTCGTATTTAGCCAGAATGCCGGTCTTTTGAATCAGATTCCTATTTAAAGCGGCGTCAAACATCCGGGTGATGGTCTTGGCGTCTACTCCGGTACCTATCTCACCAACAGCCGTTGGATACGGCAAGGCTGTGGTCAACTCCAGTTTTTGACGAGAGAATCCCTCGGTATTGACATTTGCCATGTTGTGGGACGTTACTTCCAAGGCCCTTTGCGCCATGAGCAGGGCTCTGGTGGCTATGGAGAGAGTACCTGACATAAGGTTAAATTTCCTTGTTGAGTTTCATCGGAATCATAGATGGTGATTGAACTTTAAGCCCTGTTTGCTGGTACCGACCGGTTTGATTGAGTTTCACACCTGTCAAGATGGAAAGAGAATTTTCGGCAAACCTAAGGGCGTCTTCAATAAAACCGCGATTATCCTTATTATGCCTGGTGATATCCCTCTTCAATCTGGCCAGCGTCTGCCCGGATTTTCTTAGAAACTCCGCCATGGGATTTTCAGTAATTCCAGACAGTTGGGCCAGGGTTGGCAGCGGGTCTGTGGGAAGATCGGTTTCCCGGGCCAATTCTCCTATCGCCTCGGCCAAAGGTTTGACCAGGAGCTTGATGTCCTCAGCCACTTGTTCTTTGGCCTTGACCGTCTCCCGCAACTGGTCCAGATTGAGGTCGATAAGATTCCGTTGTTCATCCTCGATCAAGCCGGCCAGCCGCCTGTAGTTTTCTATCTGACGATTTATTAAAGCCATTAACCCCATAGTTGCCGAGTTCATGTTTTAGATCCTCCCAGTAATATTATTCAATCTCCGGGGAAGTGGAGACGGGATATGACCTTCTTCCCCAGAGCGGCCTCTGGCTTCGGCTGCGCGGGATTTCTCGTTCCGATCATCGTCTCCGTAAAGGGGCAGAGGATTTTTAAATCTGGGTAATTCACCGCCGGATTTGATGATATTCGGGTCCCGGTCACGCAGAAGCTGCTGATACAACATACGGCCCAACCCAATAGTCTGGCCTTGAGAGAGAAACGAGGAGATTTCCTCGTCGAACATTGAATCGTAAATACTCATACCTGCTGATTTTGGTAAAAGCCCGGTTTGCGGGATAAGGCCCTTTAAGGATTTCAGCAGGCTGGAGAAGAACAGGCTTTCCACTTCAGCGCATGCCTTTTTTAGCCGGGCTAATTCTTTCTGATCTTTGTTGTTTTCCACGGGCGGCTTCACGGAATTCTTCCCGCTTCGTACAAGAGTCATGGGGCCGAAGCTTTGGTTCATCATCAGATTATTTCCAATTCGGCGTGCAGCGCGCCGGCCGATTTGATTGATTGAAAAATCACGATTAAATCCCTTGGTGTGACACCGATGGCGTTAAGGGCCCTTATAAGTTCGCTGATAGTCGGTCCGGCCTTCAGCAGGATTAATTTTTGAGATTCTTCCGTGACCCTTATTTCGGTCTCCGGTGTGACGATTGTCACTGCTCCGGGCGGGGCCAAGGGCGGGGGCTGAGAAACGACTGCGGATTCTTTTATCTCGATTGACAGATTACCGTGTGCTACCGCTACGGTGGATATGCGCACGTTTTCACCGATAATAATGGTTCCGGTACGTTCATTTATAACTATCTTGGCCACGGAATCGGGTCTGACTTCAATATTTTCCAGACCAGCCACCATGACCGCCAGATCGTTCTGGAATATCTCCGGAACATTGAAAGTGACGGTGGCTGAATCCAAAGGACGCGCCCCGGCCTCGCCCAGTTTTTTATTTACCAGATCGGCTACCCTCAAAGCGGTGGTAAAATCAGGGTTGCTTAATTTAATGGACATGCTTTTTTTATTTGTCCAGTTTATAGGGACTTCTCTCTCAACGATCGCGCCCTGAGAGATACGCCCTACGGTCGGATGGTTTTTCTGCACTCCGGCCGCGGCTCCACCTACGGCAAACCCACCTATGCTTACAGGCCCCTGAGCAATGGCGTAGGTTTTACCGTCCAGACCGGTCAAGGGTGTAGCCAGAAGTGTCCCTCCCTGAAGGCTGGTCGCGTCGCCGACGGAGGACAGCAGGATATCGATCCTGCTGCCCGGTTTGACAAAGGGCGGCAGATCTGCGGTTACCATGACCGCGGCCACATTTTTAACCCTGACCGATCTGGCCGGAACCTGGATACCGAGCCTTTTCAGAAGATTGACCAGAGTCTGGGTAGTAAACGTGGTACCGGACTTGTCCCCTGTTCCGTTTAAGCCTACAATCAGGCCGTACCCCTGAATCTGGTTGATCCGAACCCCTTCAAAATGGGCAATGTCCTTTAAACGGACCGGCCAGGCCGAAGAAGCCGTGAAAGACACCACCATCAGGATAGTAATTATCAATACGGTTTTTTTTATTATCATAGTTATTATCCCCGGTCAGAAGGGCCAAACCTGGTCCAGGATTCTAGCCATCCAGCCCGGGCGCTGTTTGCTGCTGACCACCCCTTTACCTGTGTACCAGATGCGGGCGTCGGCTATATAGCTGGATAAAATGGAGTTGTCGGACGAAATGTCCGAGGGCCGGATAATGCCTTCCAAAACGATGATCTGTTTTTCCTGGTTAACCACGATCTCCCTTGATCCGCGGATCATCAGATCGCCGTTCATCAATACCTGAATCACCCGGGCTGACATCTGGGCGGTCATGGTCTCCTTACGCGTGGTCGTACCCGAGCCTTTAAAACTGCTGGTGGTCTTGGCGTCCAGGGCCTTGGATGGGTCAAAGCCGGCGGCCCTATGCGGGATTAAGGCTTCGTAGCCTAACAGGCCTGTAACACCAGCGCTTAAGGAGTAATCACCACCCAGGTTAGTGGTGGCCTGTTTGGAGGCCTGGGCGGATTCGGCAATGCTGATGGTTACTATGTCACCAATGCGGTAGGCTCTTAAGTCCCGGTAATAATTGGGCGAACTGGTTTCTCTGAAAAGCGATCCTTCGGTTGGCGCTGAAGCTGTAGAAGGCTTGAGCGGGCCGGGGGAGTAAGCAGGCGCTTTATCAGGCCTTATGGCCACCGGTCCGCCTTCGCAACCGGTAACAAAAACAAGAGAAGCGGTCAGGATTAAGGTTAATAAAACAAACCTGTTTTTCATTAGCACTCTCCCGTTAATTCAAAAATTCACTTTTACCAGACTCGGTTTCAGCACTTCGGCCATTATTACCTTCTTGCTCGTCAGGTTGAGTACGGCAATTTTTTTCCCTATAACCCCGTCTTGTTTCGCCCTGCCCGTGTCGGTTATCCGAATCGACCCTGATTCGGCCAGAATGATAACGTAATCTCCCTTTCTGACGACCGTCCGTCTTTTTAAGTCTCTGAGTAAAATGGGTTGCCCCGGAATGATTCTGCGCCGGCTGGACAAACCGATTATCTTTTGGGGGTCGTCAACCAGGGCGTGTCTGAACTGGGTAATATTGATCCGTCCCGGCCTGATATCTTCGACGCCTATAATCCGGCCTCTTTCAATCACCCGCGCGGCCACAATAGCCTGGCTGAAAACATTGATTCTGCCTGAGGCCCTGATCTGCCCGGCCTCCCGGCCGTTAACGTAAAGAATGATTGACAGAGTAAGGTGTCCCGGATTCATCGAGGAACCGGGAATTATTTTTCTGGTCAGCCTTCCCACAGGGAGCCGCGGAAGAAGGCCGGTTTGGAGCCTTGCGAGTTCCCATTCCTGCCCGGCGTAAGGTTCGTGACTAGATAAATATTCCTCAAAAATACTCCTCACGGCTTTCTGGTCGATGGCCTGGTACTGTCTGAAAACAGAGATGGACGGTACGGAATTATACTGCAGCCGATCGAGTGGCAGGCCTGATGCGCGAAGGCGGTGGGTTACATAATCTTTTCTGATCTTGAGCGACCGTCCAGGCCTGGGTGATTTGGTAATGATTAGCCGGGCCAAATCCCTTTTTAAAGCTCGGTCCGGTCCTTCAATCAGGGCGATATCCGCCAGCCGGACCTGATCCCCGACGACCGAGGCCTTTGGAAGGAGGGTGATCTCAAGTTCCTGAGACGAGGCGTAGGACGTACCGGAAATCAATAAAAAACTGATTACCAATATTAGTATGAGGCTTGTTTTTATTTTATTTGTCATGTTTTACTCTGGAACCGCTTTACATTATCGCTTGACGTTAGAGGCTATGCCCAGCATCTCATCCGCGGACTGGATTGCCTTCGAATTTATTTCGTAGGCCCGTTGAGCCACGATCATGTTGACCATTTCGGTGACGACGTCAACATTGGACATCTCTAAGAAACCCTGGGCGATACTCCCATATCCCTCCTCGCCGGGATTGCCTTCGATGGGCGCTCCGGAAGCCTCAGTCTGTCCATAAAGATTTTTGCCCATAGCAAACAAGCCGCCTGGATTCTGGAACCTGACCAGGGTCAGCCGTGTGGCGGCCAGTTCCGCTCCGGCGGAGTCCAGAGCGGTTATATTGCCGCCTGAATCTATGCTTATCTGGACTGTCTCCGCCGGGACAGCGAATTCCGGCTGGACCACGTTTCCCTCTGAGTCGACGATGGTGCCGGTGCTGTTCAGTTTAAACGCCCCGGAACGTGTGTAGACTTCCTGACCGTTACTTAAAATCCGAAAGAAACCATCACCTTCGATGGCCAGATCCAGGGGCCTTTCAGTCTGATTGTAATCACCTTGGGTAAACTGCTTTTGCACGGAAATGGGCTTGGTGCCCATGCCGATTTGAATCCCGGTTGGAATTTGCTGGCCACCCGCGGTTTCGGTACCCGCGGCGCGGAGGGTCTGATAAATCAGGTCTTGAAACTCCGCCCTGCTCTTTTTAAAACCGGTCGTATTGACATTGGCCAGGTTATGGGCAATTACATCGAGATTGAGCTGCTGAGCGTTCATTCCAGTCGCTGCCGTCCACAATGCTCTAATCATGCTTTCTCTCCCAGGATCCGCCTAAACCAGGCGTCCTATCTCGTTTATGGCCTTGCTATCAACCTCTTCATAAGTCAGAATCATCTTCTGGATGGCCTCATATGTGCGGGTAGTTTCGATTAGACCGATCATCTCGGTCATTACGTTCACGTTGGACATCTCGAGGTAGCCCTGTTCTAATGTTGTTTCCCGGGCGGGTTCACCGACCAGTTCAGGAATCAGGGTCTTGAAAAAATTGTGGCCTTCCTTTTCCAGGACCGATACGTCCGCAAATTCAATCAGTTCGATGGTCCCCACGGATTCTCCATCAGCGGTTACCTCTCCATTGGGAGAAATAGCGACTTCTTTGGCGTTACTGGGTATGACCGTTTCACCAAGTACAATATTTCCGCCCTGGGTAACTAGATTGCCCCGCGCATTGATGGTAAATGATCCGTTCCGGGTGTATCTCAATCCGTTAGGGGTTTCGATTTGAAAAAATCCGGGCCCGTTCAGGCCCAGATCGAATTTACCCCCCGTTTGAATCAAATGCCCTTGCCCCATGTAAGGTCTGGTAGCGGTGATTATAAAATCTTGAAATATAGCCACGTCTTTCTTAAAACCTGGAGTACTGGCGTTGGCCAGGTTATTGGAGATGATATTCAGGCGGGTTTCCTGAGCGATGCTCCCAATAATCCGGCTGTAACTTGAATTTAATACCATACTCGCAAATCCTTAAG
>JAZGHI010000193.1:0-2249 GCA_036480955.1 Candidatus Adiutricales bacterium | reverse complement strand
TGTCTATTGGTCATGGGGAGACCGGGACGATAGATGGCTATTGAGAGCTGAGAAAAGGTTTGGGGAAGATGCTGCTGAAATCGTTCAAGCTGTATTCCAAACACCTGGCAGAGTTAAGGCCGGGTGATACTCATTCTGTGGAGGTGGAATGAACATCGTCGAAATATCAATCGCCCATCTCTATCCCGCAGTGTTTGGATATGTATCCCGGCTAATTTTACCTTTGACTAAAAGGGAACTGATGGATTAGCATGCTCATAAAATCAGAGACTTGGACTTTTTTCTGTATGTTTCGCGAATGGTCTCCATTGTACGGCAGGCGGATTGCTTTTCAATATCGCTAATAGCCCAAGGAGTTAGATGACGGTTATAAAATAAGAATCATCTCCAAAAGAGATGATGATTTTGAAAGGATTCAAGGGGTCATGGGTCTAAGGATTCGAGTGAAATGCTGATTTTGAATCCTCGAACCCTGTTCTCCAACTAAATTGGAGAAGCACCAAATATTTTAACTTAAACCCATCTCAAAAAAAACTAAATTAGTTAAATTTGGAAGAGGCAAAAAAGACAAAAACAACTGATATCAAACGGTTATAGAAGTCTTCTAAAAAATTGGAGTTTTGGCCAAGGTCAAGGAGTGTAAGAATTCAAGCCGCAGGAATACTCTAAGTATTTCGAGGACTTGAATTTGAAGCACAACAAAGAGATTGGGCAAAAAAACTTTTTTGAGATGGCTTCTAAAAGAAAGGATGGAGGGGAAAATGAGTGAGCAGGATGTAATCAAGTTAGAAATTGATGAGCAGGGCATCGCACTGGTAACCTTGAACCGGCCGGAAGCTTTAAACGCACTTAACCAGGATCTATGGAAGGGCCTTCGGGCAACGGCCCAAAGCATCAAAGAGAATCCCGGCGTCAGGGTCGTTATTATGACCGGCGCGGGTGATAGAGCCTTTACCGCGGGCATGGACCTGAAAATGATTGCCGGCGGCGGTAGCGCGGGTATATTTCCCAATTACAGGGGAGGATACGATTCCCTTTATGGCCTCAAGATGATCGTGACCATGTATGAAGAGCTGGCCGTTCCGGTCATCGGAGCTATCAACGGGTACTGCCTTGGCGCCGGATTTGAAATGTGCCTTTGTTTCGATATGCGGCTTGCTTCGGAGAACGCGGTATTCGGCTTGCCCGAGATGCCGCTGGGCGTTATCCCGGATTTAGGAAGTACACAGCGTCTGCCCAGAATCGTTGGAATCGGTATGGCCAAGGAACTTATTATCACGGGGCGGAAGATTGATGCCGCGGAAGCTCTGCGCGTGGGTTTAGTGGACCACGTATACGCCTCGGACCAGCTCATGCCTGAAGCGAGAAAGCTGGCCGAAGAGATCGCCAGACTCAATCCGCGGCTGGTCGAGGGCGCTAAAAGGGCCGTGAATATGTCGATGTCCACGCCTCTGGACGCGGGTCTCCGCCTGGAGACCGACATATGTCTCGGCGCCGGAAGCGGGGCCCAGTTTGGACAGGAAGCAAAGAGTTTTCTGGAGGAAAAAAAGTAGCCTGTAACTGAGTATACAATTAAACTCCCCGCGTACCAGCCGCGGGGAGTTTAACCTGTATTTCTTTTCCCAAACAGCATCTCGAATGAAGCCGACTATCTCACTCTTTGTTTATGAATCTGGTGTACCTGTTCATCTGGCCATAGTAGTCGAATAACGCGTCGACACCAAGAATTTTGAGATCGGTGTTCATGGCAATTTTGTTGTGCAGCGCCCCGTCACGGGGAATTTCCGCTATCTCCGAGGCTAGCTTGTTAACTTCCTCCTCAAGTTCTTCGAGTGGTACGCTGATGCTTACGAGCCCCATAACGGCGGCTTCCTTTCCGTTAACCAGCCGGCCTGACATTAAAAGATATCGAGCTTTTTTTGAACCCAGGAACAGTTGCCAGAGAGGCGTTGACTGAGAACCGCCCCATCTTTGTGCCGGGTGGCCCAGAAGAGCATCATCCGCGGCCACAGAGATATCGCACGAGAGCTGGAGGTAGCAGCCGGCGTCTCTGCATAGGGAGTGGATTTGAGCAATGGTAACCTTTGGATAATTGAAAATTCGCGTATATTTTGAATATACTTTCTTGTTCAGGATATTATAAGAATTCCTGTAGTTCCACCCGCCTTCGGGAGGAGTAATATAATAACTCCCCTTTGTATCAAAACCCGAACAGAAGCTTTTACCGTTTGCCTTTAGTATCAGGACAT
>JAZGHI010000192.1:0-4516 GCA_036480955.1 Candidatus Adiutricales bacterium | reverse complement strand
GGGAATTGAGCACGTAATCGTCAACGGTCAGGCAATTCTTGAAAAAGGAGAGTACCGGGCCGATGCCTTTGCGGGGAGGGTTTTACGGAGGAGTTGATAAATATTTTGTATTGCCCATTGTGGGTTTTTCAGGGTCGAACACTTCTAACAGAGTCTTTTGATTGCCGGAAAGGAGGCAACGATGTTTTTTAATAAAAACCGTGTCCTTATCACAGGCATCATCACCTTGCTCATGGTCACTTTAATCACCACTCTTGCCTATTCGACCATGTTCAGGGAGGAATCTACCAAGAGACCCTGGCAAGTTTGGGACCATCTTGGCAAACCCGACAGGGGCGGGAACTACCAGACAGCCAGCGTAGTAGACGTGGGCCTGCTCAACCCGAATCATTGGCCGGTTAATGACTGGGGTGTTATCTGGTCATTGTACGAGGCCCTGTTTGTCCAGTCCCAGAACTATACTTTTGAAAACTGGCTGGTTGATTGGTGGGAATACACAGACCCTTTAACCATAACCCTTAAGTTAAAAGAGGGCATAAAATTTTCCGACGGCGTCCTTCTCAATTCTGAGGCCATCAAATTCCAAATGAAATGGATCAAGGACAAGAAGAACGGCGCCTGGTCCAGGAACTGGCTAAAGCCTTTGAAGTCAATAGAAATCATTGACGAGTATACAACCCGGTGGCATCTCCACAGCCCCTGGGCGGACTTTAAGGGAAAGCTCAGGTCAATACCCGGCCTGGTCATCTCCCCAAACGTACTTAAAGGTGATCTGGCCATAAGGGAAACTAAAGAGGCGCAAAAGAAAGCCCAAAAGGCCCGGAAGAAAGCTGAATCCAAGGGCACTGAAAAAGCAAAAAAGACCGCCATCAAGGCTGAAGAAAAGGCCCGAAAAGCCGCCGCCCTGGCGAAGGGTGTCGTACCGTCCGACAAGAACCCTGTATCCGTAGCCGCCTGGATATTGGCGGACCGGGTGCCGGGCAGCTGGATCAAGATGAAAAGAAATCCGAACTGGTGGTACGGCCGCAGCATAGGCCGACCGGACATGCCTTATTTTGACGGTATTCAGATAACCGTCATTCCTGACCCGGCGGTCAGGCTGGCCAATCTCAAATCCGGGAAAATCCACACCATGGGCCTGGACAAATCTCAGTACGAACAACTCAGGCAGAAACCTAATCCTGATCTCAAGCTCGAAGTTTCGAACCTGAATTACATGACTTCATTCCGTTTTAATTTGCAGAAAGGCCCGTGCAAAGATGTCCGGGTACGCAAAGCGATTTCCCACGCCATAGATCGCAAGGCCCTGATTGTAGGCACACAGTTCGGCCTGGCCAGGATAGCCAGCAGCGCTTACCCTGGTGATCACTGGGCTCACAACCCAAACCTTGAGCCGGTAGAATATGATCCGGAATTGTCGAAACGGCTTCTGGCCGAAGCGGGCTATCCCAAAGGTCTTAAAATAAGAGGGCTTATCGGGACCACGACCGGCGCGGTGACTTTAGGTGAAGCCTTGAAGGCCATGCTGGCAAAAGTGGGCGTAGACTGGCAGGCGGACAGCCTGGACGCGGCGGCCCGTACCGATAGAATGAAAAATTTTGAATACGATTTCACTACCGGTGGTTGGGCCGGTATCGGGGACCCGGACAATATGGCTTCCGGCCTCTGGCATCCGCAGGGCGGACAGAATTACGGAAGAACCGATGACGACAAGATAACGGCCCTGATTGAAGCCGGGAGGAAGGAACTGGTTTTTTCCAAACGGCAGAAAATCTACTGGGACCTCGAAAAATATCTCTACGACACTTATAACGAAGCCTGGCTGTGGTGGCACATTTCAGTCACGGCCGTGAGTAAAAACGTAATGGGACGTGATCCGAAAATGAGCGATAAATGGTCCACGGTCTGGTCCAGGTCTCATCCACTTTGGTTCAAAGGCGGAACACCCTAAAATTTGAAAGGAATTTATCCCTTTCAGCAGGCAGAGTCTTCAAAGGCTCTGCCTTTTTTCTTTAGCGGAGATGAGAGCGGTGTTTTCAGCTTTCAAAAGCTGACCGGATAAATTCAATTACTCTCTTAAAAGGGAAACCACAACCAAAGGCAATGAGCCTCTAATTGAAAATCTTTGGAGTTTTATTCCAACTTGAGACCTCTGTAAAACGAGTAATTTGAGGTCAAATCGAGGAGCACGAAAATTTAAGCCGCAGGAATACTAGTAGTATTTCGAGGACTAAAGCCACTGAAGGCGAAGCCGAAGTGGCAGCTCAAAATTCGAGCGTGACAAAGAGTTGGGCCAAAGGACGAAGTTTTACAGATGTCTCAACTTGTAGTTTTCATAAGTTCTGGTACACTCCTGGTCTGTACTAGCCGGTCTTGCCCATAATAGGTACGCAAGACGCTCTAGTACGTCTGGAGAGTTGATATAAATATGTTCAATAACCTTATATATTTTATTGTGGTATTGCTGGTGTACACCACGTACCAGCCGGCTGACGAACCTGTCCTTCCAATTTGGGCCGGGATACTGTTCGGATTACTGGCCTGTCTTACCTATTATTCTCTGGCTCAATATTTCTTTAACCGGCTGAAGCGGCTTCTCGCGTCCGAAGGCCAGGAGAGGCTGGTCTCTACTTTTTACCAGCGGTTGATGATGCGGATGTCCATCCTGGCCATTGTTTTTTTCATAATACATATCTATTTCTTTGGGTTTAAAGATCTTATCCAGTCCATACCCTTAATAGGAAGCTCCCTGGCTTTGACCGGGCTGGCCGGTTTGATCCTGTTCGCCTCATACCTTAGTATTTTATGGACGGTCGCGTACGGGCCGTATGCCCGGCTTAATCGAAGCCGGATTTCCAGGTCCAGATTCGTCTTGAGCCAGCTTCGGTTTAATCTGCCCATTATTCTACCCTGGTTTCTGTTGTCTCTGGGGGTGGATTTTATCGAACTCATGCCGCAAGTCGGCCTCAAGGTCTGGCTGACATCGGGCATTGGCCAGATCGTCTTTTTTCTTTTATTTCTGGGCATCCTGGCCGTAGTGTTTCCGGCCCTGATCCGCTATTTATGGGGATTAACCCCGCTGCCGGAGGGGCCGCACCGCGAGGCCATAGAAGAATTCTGTTCTAAGCATGATTTCCGATTCGCCGAGATAATGCTCTGGCCCCTATATGAGGGTGAGGCCCTGACGGCCGGGGTCATGGGCCTGGTTAGGCGGTGGCGGTACATACTTATCACCAAGTCGCTTCTGAACGTCCTCGACGATGAGGAGATGACCGCGGTCCTGGCTCATGAGTTGGGTCACGTCAAGCGGCATCATCTGTTGTTCTACCTTCTCTTCTTCACCGGTTACCTGGTTCTGGCCTATTCTCTGTTCGATCTGAATTTTTACTTCCTTTTGTCCACGGATTGGACCCTCGATATCCTTCTGGCCGACGAGGGCCGCCAATCGACGGCCGTCTCCCTGCTCTTCAGTCTGCCTCTTGTCCTGGTCATGATCGTGTATTTCCGATTCATTATGGGCGCCTTCATGAGAAACTTTGAACGGCAGGCCGATTTATTCTCCTTCCGCCTGACCGGGGCCATCAAAGGCCTGGTCGGCTCATTGGAAAAGATCGCCCACTTCTCAGGCCAGAGCCGCAACCTGCCCAGTTGGCACCATTTTTCAGTGGCCCAGCGGGTAGAGTTTCTGGAGGCCAGTCAGCGGCAGCCATCGTTGGCCGACACGCACGACCGGAAGGTCCGCCGCATGATTTTGGCCTTTTGTCTGGCTTTAGTTCTGGTCACCGGGGCAGGCATTTTGGTACACGAGCGGGGATTGGGAGAGGATATCGACCGCTCTGTTTTACTGAGGGTTCTCAAGGCGCAGGCCAGGCGTAACCCGGATAATGCGCGGGTCAATCAGGCGCTCGGAGATACTTATCTCAGATTTTCTCTTTTCGATGAGGCTGTCTCGGCCTATAAACGCTCACTTGAGTTGGCCCCGAATAACGCCCAGACCCATCTGTCCCTGGGAGATACATACCTTAAACTATCCCTTAACGAAGAGGCCATTACCGCGTATGAACGGGCCCTGAGATTGGCCCCGAATAATCCGATTATTAACAATAACCTGGCCTGGGTTCTGGTCACGAAAGAAGGCGGCACTCAGGAGGAAAAAGTCTGGGGATTGTCTCTGGCCACAAAAGCGGCCCGCCTCAACGCCGCGGCGTTTATCCTGGACACATTGGCAGAGGCCTTTTATGTAAACGGACGGCCTGACCTGGCGGTACAGACCATTGATCAGGCCATGTCCCGCCTCCAGGCCGGTGAGAGCAAGGAATATTATCTGAAACAGCGTAAAAAATTTTCTGGTGAAATTGAAAATCAGGAGGGGAGTTCTGATTGAAACGGTTAACTAGTGCCCGTCCGGAAATGGTTATTTTCCCCAATCTCTTTGTTGGACGAAAAAAATTATCCTCGGAATATCAAATATATGCCTGCGGCAATTTTTTTCGTCCGCCTCGATCTTGAAAAAAAT
>JAZGHI010000191.1:0-2589 GCA_036480955.1 Candidatus Adiutricales bacterium | reverse complement strand
TATTAGCCGAGCCCGACCCTCGAGAATTGTCCGAAATAAGGAGAAAAAAATGGTGAGACTGGCAGAACCTCCGTTAGAAGCCATGAGTGATGAACAGCGCCGGGTGGTCGAGGCCATAGTGACCCGGATGGGAAGGCTGGGCGGTCCATACCCGGCTATGATCCACAGCCCCAAGCTGACCGACCTGGCCCAGCAGATGGGAAAATTCATCCGTGGCGAAACCACGCTTCCGCGAAGACTGACCGAGCTGGCCATCGTCATCATAGCTCGATTGTGGACAGCCCAGATCGAATGGTACGGCCATGCCCCCCTGGCCCGCAGGGCAGGCATTGATGACAGTATCCTCCAGGCCATCGCCCGGCGGGAAACGCCTGAGTTTATCAATCAGGACGAGAAACTGGTTTACGAGTTTTCACGTGAACTGAATGAGAATAAGCGTGTTAGCGACGCCACCTACACGGCGGCCGTAAAAGAGTTTGGCGCTCAGGGGGTAGTGGAACTGGTGGGCCTGCTTGGTTTCTACACCCTGGTGGCCATGACCTTGAACACCTTTGAACTAATGCCGCCCGACGGAGCTGAGGGACTTATGCCCGAATAGGACCGGACAAGTGAGGGAATTGAGGTGAATCCAGGCAAGGATAATAAAAAGCCGGCTCTAGTGGAAGACCTGTTCAGTCAGATCAGGGGTAATGACAATCGGCTCGTTATAGGGGTAACCGGCAGCATCGCTACCGGCAAGTCAACCGTATCCAGGATGTTTGAAGAATTGGGCTCACCGGTTGTGGACTGCGACCTTTTGAGCCGGTTGGTGGTCGAGCCCGGCAGACCGGCCTGGGAGGACATCGTCTCCTTTTTCGGTGAGGAGGTGCTGCTTGAGGATAAGACCCTAAACCGGAAAAAACTGGGAGAGATCATTTTTCAGGACACGGCCAGGAGAAAAAAACTGGAAAGTATCCAGCACATCAGAATCCTTGATGAAATGGCCAGGTTGGTCGAGGAGCACGTCAGGCGGGATCCCAACGTCATAGTACAGGGAGTGGTTCCACTTCTGATTGAAGTCGGCTGGCAGCCTGCTTTTCACAAACTTATTATGGTGTACATCCCAGAGGAAGAGCAGGTAAAGCGTCTCATCCAGCGGGATGATATAGACCGGGAAATGGCCATGAAAATAATCCGGTCCCAGATGCCGGTCGAGGAAAAGAAGGGCCATTGCGATTTTATCATCGATAATTCCGGCCCGTTGAATGAAACCCGGGAACAGGTGGTCAAGCTCTGGGAAGAATTGGTAAACTTCAGTAAGAAACGGGAGACTTGACCCAAATATTACACCTATATATTCTGCGTTTGCCAACAGAAAAATACGATAAAATCTAAAAACAGCGAGGTTTGTAGTCATTATGTCAAAAACAGCGTTTATCTTTCCCGGCCAGGGCTCTCAGGTTGAGGGTATGGGAAAGGATTTTTATGAGGCTTATGATTGGGCCAGAGAAATATTCAGCCTGGCGGATGAGGTCACCGGCAAGCCTATCACCCGGCTCTGCTTCGAAGGCCCCCTGGAGGAACTTACCCAGACCGTAAACCTCCAACCGGCCATGACCGCGGTCAACCTGGTCTGCCTCAAGGCGCTCACCGAGAAGGGCTTAAAGCCCGGCGCCGCAGCCGGCCATTCGCTGGGTGAATATACGGCCCTGGCCGCAGCCGGGGTCATCACCGAAGCTGATTGCCTGAACCTGGTGAATAAAAGGGGAGAATTGATGCAGGCCGCGGCCGATAAACGACCAGGGGCCATGCAGGCAATTATTGGACTGAATAAGGCCCAGGTCGAGGAAATTACTGAACAGGCCCGGGACAAAGGTGTGGTTCAGGCGGCGAACCTCAACACACCCGGTCAGATCGTTATAACCGGTGAGGCTGAAGCCGTGGCCGCGGCCGGTGAATTGGCCGTGGCCCAAAAAGCCCGCGCCGTACCTCTGGCCGTTTCCGGGGCCTGGCACAGTCCCCTTATGGACACCGCGGCCCAGGAATTCGCGGGTCTCATTGAGGAAGTTGAGTTTTCGTCCCCGACCTGTGAATTGTACTTAAACGTGATCGGTCAGGCTGAAACTGATCCCGCGCGGATAAAATCCATCATGGCCCGGCAGATAACCTCATCGGTCAGGTGGTACGAGATAATCGAGAACATGCTGGCCAGCGGTGTGACCGGGTTCGTCGAAGTTGGACCTAAAAAGGTACTCGCCGGATTCAACCGGAAGATAGTTCCCAAGGGGTCCGAGGCCAAGACCCTGAACGTGGCGGATATTCCCGGTGTGGATAAGGCTCTCGAGACATTAACCGGCTGAGAGAATAATCGGGCCGGCGCTACCTGAATCAGATCTAATCTCCCAGTGGGAGTTTAATTCCCCGAAGCTTTCTTCGTCTTTCGATCAGATTTTTCCAGTTAATACCCCGTGGCTTGCCGCGGGGTTGTTTATTTTTTTTAAGAGCCGGTTAAGGTGAGACCTTACCGCCCTCGGCTTCCAGATTGAGGGTCACTTTGGTAAAGTCGATTCCCTGGTGGCACTCTTTACACGTGTGGGGCTTATCGAACTC
>JAZGHI010000190.1:0-2792 GCA_036480955.1 Candidatus Adiutricales bacterium | reverse complement strand
TGCATATGATTTTGACCGCGTTATCCACCTGTATCTTGTTAATGTGTATCACCAGGTCATATAAGATCGCGTCCGCTGTATCCACCCCATATAGTGCTAACGACCACTTGCGGCGCTCGTAATCGTCCTTCTTTAAAAGATGAAGGGCTTCTTCCCGAGGGATGTTCTCCCGCTCCATTTCGAGTCTTACCCGGTCCTCCAAATCGGCGTTGATTCGGACCTTAAGTGCGTGTGATACCCCTTTTAAGAAAAAGTGGCCGGCCAGCCCATGGTAAACAATGTTATCTCGTATCATATGATCCAAGAAAGCCTCTTTAATATGGGCTACATACTTCTCCTTACCGTAGGTAAAACGATTTAGAATAGAGGGTGCGTCGTGCAGGGCTCGTATTAGCTTGATCTCCGGCACGTTGAAATGTTCAGAAGCCTCAAGGAGAACATCACGAGAAGTATGCTCATAATTAAGTTCCTGAGCGACCTTCTCAGCGATTTCCTTGCCTTTGCTGTATGACCCGCGTGAAATAGTAATTATCGCCATGGGAAACTCCTTTCAAATAACCTGCGATCACCTGAGCTGAAAGCCGTGGTGGACGCGAAGGTGGGAGAAGGGCAGGCTGAATGTTCACCCGATCGGTTTTTTCTGAAAAACAATCTTTTCTTTTTCATTGGCGCACTCAAAAAAGAGCTCATAGGGGCAGGTATTATGGCAATAGTCGTGATCAATATCTCGGAAAAGAGTAGCGATTGCCCCCGAGCCGGTTTCCATAAAATAATCCGGCTTCAGTTCCTTAATAAACCCCGAGGTCTGTAAAACCTTTTTCACCGGCAGCCGGGTCCTCATAACGGCCAGGTCGATCCCGCGCTTTTTCATCTCTTCATTTATGACCCGGAGACCATCAGTGCCGGTGATATCAATGAAGCTCACTGACCGGAAATCAAGGAGCAGGAACCTGAGCGGTGTGCGGACCTCTCCTACCTTTTCCAGAATATGTTCGACCATATATTCAGTATTCCCGAAATACATCTCACTGTCTGAGCGGAGCTGTAGAATCTGCGGACAACTCGGCTTCCCGTATTCATCACCGTTGACAAACATGCCGCTCATAGGGTCTTTGGTGGCCCGCACAATCCGTGGATGCATGGTTTTCCACAGGTAGACCAGGAGTGAAACCATGACCCCGATAAGCAGGGCGTAACTTGGTTTGGTCAGCAGGGCCAGAATGAACACGGTCAAGGCCACGATTCCGTCGTCACGGTTCATCCGCCACAGGGCTATTACTTCCAAGGGATGAAACAACAGCAGTACCGCGCTGATAACCACGGCCGCCAGGACCGCCCGCGGGATATGAGTGAACAAAGGAGTGAAAAACAGCAGGGCCAGCACCACGACCAGGCTCGAGACCACTCCGGAAACCCCTGTTCTGGCCCCTACCGAGAAATTGATGGCCGTACGGGAAAACGACCCGCTGACCGGGAAGCTCTGAAAAAACGATCCGGCGAGATTGGCCAGCCCCTGGCCGATAAACTCCTGGTCTACGTTCACTCTCTGGCCGGTCTTGACAGAGATGGCTTTACCCACGGAATATGTTTCAGCAAAGCTGACCAGGGCGATTACCACGGCCGGTCCCAGGAGAGAACTGATAGTCGTAAGATTATAAATCGGCACATGAAAAGCCGGCAGTCCACCCGGGATGGCCCCCACGATTGCTACGCCGTGATCGTTTAACCGGAAGATGGCCACCAGGCCCGAGGTCAGGGTCAAGGCAATGAGAGCCGCCGGGAAATTGGGCCTGTATTTCTTGATGGCATAGATAAGAGCGAAGGCGGCCAGGCCGATCACGAAGGTAAGAACCTGGATGGAAGGCAAGGCCCTGGTCAGCGTTACCAGCATGGAGAGGATGTATTCCTCGCGGGCTACGGTAAGGCCCAGGAAATTGGGAAGCTGGGTCACAATGATTATGAGCGCCGCCGCGGAGGTGAAGCCTTTAACGGCCGAATTCGAAATGAAGAACATGATCTCACCCAGACGCAGCAACCCGATTCCCAGATATAAAACCCCGATCATAAAGGACAACAGGAAGGCCAGTTCAATGAACTCTTTACTGCCGGGTTCGGCCAGAGGTGAAAGCGAGGTGAGCACCAGCAGGCTCATGATAGCGATGGGCCCGGTGGAAAGTTGGCGCAGGCTGCCCCACAGGCTGGCGATAAATGGTGTGACCGCGGCCGCGTACAGCCCGTATACCGGCGGCATTCCGGCCAGCATGGCGTAAGCCATGGCTTGAGGAATAAGCATCGTGGCCACCGTGAATCCCGCCAGGGCGTCCTGGCGAAAGGATGCGGGCCGGTATCCTTTGAACCAGGTTATAAAAGGAAAAATGTATTTTAGTATCCGGCTAACGGAATGAGAATTATTCATATATAAAAATTGTCACCAAGAGATCGGTATTTCAGTTCTGTGCTTTGTGAATTTTCAGTAAATATCCAGTATTTTAGGCAGATTCCGTTCCATCACCCGCAAGGGCCGATAACGGGGATAGTTGCCAAGATCCAGACGGGGCTAAAAAGAGAGGGCCGAGTTCTCTTCCCAATGTCGGGATGGCCTCAATCCTTTTTTATTCACGGAACTAATTCCCCGGTCACGCGGGGAAATAAGCTGGCTGGAATTGGAAGGATTTCTTTCTGCTTTATGTTGACCGAGCCGGCTATTCGCTGTATGGCAGGCTTGGAAGGACATTGACCTTGATGTCCTTAACGCCCTTGATGTTTTTAGAAATATTCTCGAGATCGTTAGC
>JAZGHI010000189.1:0-2607 GCA_036480955.1 Candidatus Adiutricales bacterium | reverse complement strand
TACCAGCGGATTCGCTATGTATATCCTGGACGCGGATTCCGGCTTGCCGCAAAATCCGCCGTATGTGCTTAAGCCCACCAATAATGCCGGTGATAAGCGATGGATACTTCAACCTAACGCAGTTTCGCAAGGGGCGCAGTCGATCAAATCCGCCTCTCTTGATCAGAACACGGATTATGTGCTGTCCCATGGTGATCTGGTCTACCAGCTCCTTTATCCCAAACGCCTTGTAAGCGGTAACTGTGACGTTGTTCTGGACTCGGACAATTGCCAGAAGGGTGACCTGTTCATCATCATCAACACCGGCAAGGGACATGGCACTCCGAACTATAACGGGATCGAGGTTTATGCGGATACGGCTAAGAACGTCCTGATTGACTATGTCTATCCAGGCTCACCTAAAGGGTACATTTACGACGGCTACCACTGGCACCCTGCTTTGCCCGGTTCAGCGTCAGATAATAACATGAGCGATCGGCACAACACCGTTTACGGCTCTCTGGCGTATTCAGAGGACGGCGGGTCTGCTTTCGGCTACCAGGCTAATGCCAGTAATAAAGGGACTGCCATTGGAAAGCAGGCGGATGCAAACAATATTGGAGTGGCCGTAGGAGAACGTGCCGATACCCATGACAAGGTTGGGGCGGTTGCCCTGGGATTTTACGCTTATGCCAAGCGAACCAACGAAATGGCCAAGCCCATCAACTACTCGACGAACCGCCAGAACCATATGCTTTGGGAAGGCTGGTACGGTGAAACCTCTGACGCCACTCCTACAGAAATTTTTCTGGGTGGAGTTTCAAATGAGCGGTTTGAGGTCGAGGAAGAGTCTGTCGCGTCCTTCGAGATCCAGATTGTAGCCAGGGACAACGTGGCGGGTCATGGAGCGTTCTACACGATAACTGGGGCAATTAAGAGGGACGGGTCTGATAATACGGCTCTCCTGGCTGCCGTGACTAAGACGGTAGTACATGAGGATGACGGCTCATGGGACGTGGCGGTGACCGCGGACGATGCTAATGAGGCCTTAATTATAACCGTTACCGGGGATGCGTCCAATCCCGTGCGCTGGGGGGCCTCGGGCAGATTTACGGAGGTGAGCTTCTGATGGCTGATCCAGTAATTTCCCTGCAGGGTTTGATTTACGCCGGCGTTACCCTGGGCGGTGTGCTGGCCGGCTACAAGGCTCAGGGCCTGCGCCGGAACGGTAATGACCACAAACCACTGACCGAAGAGAAGCACGAACTGATCTGCCGGGCCAACCTGGCCGAACTGGTCAAAGACATAAATAAGCACATTACGGATGAGATAAACCGGCTCTACGAGGCCATTAAGGAGGCGGCCAGATGAAGGACGAAGCCATCAAAAGGATGATTCAGGAGCATGAAGGCTACCGGGATGAGGTATATCTCGATTCTGTGGGCAAACCTACCTGCGGCTGGGGTCATTTGCTTGCCAAAGGCTCAAAAGTCCCGGAGGAGGCCGCCAGGGCATTTTTCCAGGAAGATTACAGGGCCGCTAAGGCCGATTACCTGTCCCTGGTTCGGCATTATAATCTGGACCTTGAACCAGTGCGCCGGGCGGTTTTGATCGATATGCTCTTCAACATGGGATTCAGCCGGGTCCGGGGATTTCGGAGAATGCTGGCCGCGCTCGCGGTGGATGATTACGAACTGGCCGCCGACGAAATGCTGGACAGCAAGTGGGCCATCCAGGTTGGAAAACGGGCCATTGAATTATCAAGGATGATGAGGGAAGGAGAAGTTTAACAATGAACGTTTACAAGTATGTTTGTACTTATTGCGGAGAAGTGGAAAAGAGTCTTGTTTATCATGGACGATACTTTATCTGCGGGAAATGCCGACGCAGAAAGGTCTTGATAAACGCGGATAAATTCACCGATTTGAAACAGGTGGGGTTATAAAAAAGACCACAGGAGATCAATCATGTTAGGAGCAATATCGGAACTCTTGGCAACCGTAGTAAAAAGCGGTACCGGAATTATCAAACGCCGTCAAGAGCTCAAGGCGGCTAAGACCGAAAACGAGGCCCGGCTGCTCAGGGACGAGCAGTCTCACAACCAGGCCTGGGAAATGAGAGCGCTGACCAACGCCGGCTGGAAGGACGAAGCCCTGTTTATCCTCATTATGGCCATGTGGGTCTATTCGGCCATCGACCCGGAAGGGGCCAAGGTGGTGTTTCAGAACTGGAAGGAAGCCATACCGGAATGGTATCAGAAGATAACCATGTGGCTGGTAGCCTCGATAATCGGCGTCAAAAAAATCGGCGATTACGGCCCGGCGCTGGTGGCGGGGATTAAGGCGGCTATTAAGAAATAGGGTGTGGTTCTAATTTCAGCCTGCTATTTTGGAGGTTCTCAATAACTTCAATATGAGTACAGCTTGCAGAGCTTGATAAAAAACTCCATTTACCATCAACTGAAAACCAGGGTTTATGGCCCCATCCTTGTTCTTGTAGAGGACGGGGCTCAGCGCTCCCGTTTGCAGGGACTATCACAACCGGGCTATTGAAGCTGTACACAGCGTCAATGTAAATTACCGATGGTATACTTTGAGACCTCTGTAAAACTTCGTCCTTTGGCCCAAC
>JAZGHI010000188.1:0-2676 GCA_036480955.1 Candidatus Adiutricales bacterium | reverse complement strand
ATTCTTTGCTCATCAGTGATGAGACTCAACACGAATTCCATATCATCCATCCTTTTTTAACTATTGATTGATTCTGGAGTATAGCCAAAGCGCGATTGAAATCAAAACCTTTTTAGCGGTCGCCCTGCTTTTTGCGACAGGTTGTTTTTTACCCGCGGATTTAGTATGGTTGAAGGCCGTTGCTCCAGACACACCGGAAATTTTATAATTATGTTGAATCAAAGAAGATCATATTAAGACAGCCGTTTTTTCTGCAAGGAGGAATAGGGATGAGTTCAAGTGAGATAAACGGGGGACCAATACAGATGGATTCCGGGGTAATACGCGGTTCGACCACCGGCCAGGATGATTCAATTTCTGTGTATAAAGGTATCCCCTATGCCGCGCCGCCGGTGGGTGAGTTGCGCTGGAGGCCACCGGCTCCGGTCGAGCCATGGAACGGTATTCGCCCGGCCACGGAATTCGGACCGGCCGCGCCTCAAGGATTTTCTAATTTCGGCGGCATAAACGAGAAAGTATGACAGAGTGAGGACTGCCTTTATTTAAATGTCTGGACCCCGGCAAAATCATCGGATGAACGGCTGCCGGTCATGGTCTGGATACACGGCGGCGGTTTCGCCATCGGTTCGGGCTCTAATCCCGGCTATACCGGCGCGAACCTGTGCGACAAAAGGGTAGTGATAGTCACCATCAATTACCGGCTGAACATCTTCGGGGCCTTTGCCCATCCCCTGCTTACCAAAGAATCCGGCCATAACGCCTCCGGCAACTACGGCCTGATGGATCAGGTCGCGGCCCTTGAGTGGGTTCAAAGGAATATCAGGAGTTTCGGTGGAGACCCGGACCGGGTGACCATCTTCGGCGAGTCCGCTGGGAGCAGAAGTGTAACTCTCCTGGTCGCATCGCCCTTAAGTGAGGGGCTTTTTCAGGGGGGGATTTGTCAAAGCGGGGCTACCCGCGACGTAAGCCAAAGCCTCGAGGACCGGGAAAAAGAGGGTATCAGGGCGACCGAGGCTGTTGGGGCCAAAACCCTGGATGAGCTCAGGTCCAGGACTTTCTCGGATTTTGACGCCTTTCTGGCGTTTAATTTCAATCCCGTCGGAGCCTTCAACTCCAATCCCATGGTCGATGGGCGGGTGATTCCTGACGACCCACGAAGCATATACGCGAAAGGGAAACAGCACGGTCTTCCCTTGATTATCGGAAGCAACGCGGACGAGGGGACATTAGGATTAGGAAACACCAGAATTAAAACAGTGGAAGATTTTAAAAGTTTCATAGGCCACCGGTATAATGAAAACGCGGACGAAGTCCATTCTTTATACGCCCCGGATACAGACGAATCGGTTTATGAAGCTTTGAACCGGCACCAGACTGACCGGAACATGACTCTGCACGCCCGGAAACAAGTCCGGTGGATGGAAAAAACCAAGGCGAAATCTTATCTGTATCATTTCACGCGGGTACCGCCTACCCCGGTCGGGCAAAGGCTCGGATCCCACCATGGGGCGGAAATTGCCTACATTTTCGGTAATTTTGGACCCGGCGGGGATGAGCTCACGGAAATCGACCGAAAGCTTTCAAGGACCATGATGACGTACTGGACTCAATTCGCGGCCACTGGCGATCCAAATTATAACGGGCTGCCCAACTGGCCGGCGTACCAGACTGAAAACGACGCCTATCTGGAACTCGGTGATGATATTAAAGCCGGGGAAAACCTGCACAGGGCTCGACTCGACGTATTGGACCGGCTTGTAAAATAAAGACTAAAGTACTCAGTTAAACTTAAAGGAGAACGATTACTATGGCGGAAGCCCGCTTGTCAAATGAAAACATGATCAGCGCCCCTGATCTGCCCATGGCCAAACCTGAGGACGTGGGAATGTCTTCCGAGCGTCTTGAAAGAATACGCCCGGTTATGCAGAGGTATGTTGACCATAAAAAAGTGCCGGGAGTGGCGACCCTGATCGCCCGTCACGGAAAGGTGGTTTACCTGGACACCGTTGGATACAGGGACGTGGAGGCCGGCGCGCTCATGGAGACGGACACCATTTTCCGGATCGCCTCCATGACCAAACCCATCACTTCGGTAGCCCTGATGACCCTGTTTGAAGAAGGCCGTTTTCTGCTGTCCAGTCCCATAAAGAAGTGGATTCCCGAGTTTTCAGATCCGATGGTGGCGCGGCTGAATCTTCCGGGAAAGGATGGACTGGGTACGCCTTATGAACTGGTCCCGGCGGCCAGGGATATTTCGATCAGGCACTTACTGACCCATACCGCCGGTCTGGCCAGTTCCTATCGGGGGGTTCTTCAAAGGGATTTAGCCAAAATATCTGAATATCACGGTAAGAACGAGACCGTGGGAGATTTCGTGGGGCGGTACGCGGGACTGCCTTTGATGGCCCATCCTGGAGAGGCCTGGGAGTATTCACGGGCTACCTGCGTGGTCGGCCGTTTGGTGGAAATTCTGTCCGGAATGACCCTGGATGAATACTTCAAGGAGCGAATTTTTAAACCTCTGGGCATGCCGGATACTTGCTTCTACCTGCCGCTGGAAAAACTGGACCGGTTCGCGGCCCAATATCCCCGCGGAGAAGACGGACGGATCGAACTGGGCGACGCCCCTACGCCGAAGAGCAGGTTTGTTAGAGAGCCGCATTCTTATTTCATGGG
>JAZGHI010000187.1:0-3783 GCA_036480955.1 Candidatus Adiutricales bacterium | reverse complement strand
CTATAGGTTTGTTGAAAATTCTCTTTAAATATATTGAATTATCAGCAAGTTAAGAGAATCAACCATGCAAATACTAATGCGTTGAATATAAATTGGAGAAGAACCATAATTAATCCCCCAGTGGGGGTTTAATTCCCCGCAGCTTGCCGCGGGGTAGTTCATTAGCAGACTGGTTGTTTGGATATGAAAAACGATGAGAGGACCGAAAGGGTCCCGATCTGGCTTGATCCCAAAAAACGGGGACTCGCCTATCAGGTCTTGATCCTGTGCGCGGTCGGACTTCTCGGGTTTTACATCATTTCAAATACCCAGAGAAACCTGCAAAAGCAGTCAATCGCCACTGGTGTCGGTTTTCTCAACAAAGAAGCCTCGTTTGAAATCGGCGAGTCCGTCATCCCTTATTCTGCCGCAAATTCGTACGCCCGGGCCCTTCTGGTCGGTCTTTTGAATACACTGAAGGTGGCTTTCATTGGTATCGTCTTAACGGTTATTCTTGGAGCTTTCATTGGTATCGCCAGACTTTCGCCAAATTTCCTCGTGGCAAAACTGGCAGCCATTTATATCGAGGTGATGCAGAATATTCCCATTCTGCTCCAGCTTTTCCTCTGGCACGCCATGTTCTACGAAAACCTGCCTTCCCCCGGCCAGTCCTTAAATCCTATCAGCGGAGTCTTCCTCAATAACCGTGGCCTCTATCTGGCCGTCCCGGAATCGGCCCCGGTTCACCGGTACATGATCGCGGCATTTCTGGCCGGATGTGTCCTGGTTGTTCTATTATACCGCTGGGCAGGAAAAAGACATGATGATACCGGTAAGACCTTCCCGGTCTTTTACTCTTCAGTCGGCCTGCTTATAGGTCTGCCCTTGCTTGTCTGGCTGTTGGGTGGAGCGCCCACGGAGATGAACGTTCCCGCGCTGATGGGTTTCAATTATGAAGGCGGCTTGACGGTGAGCCCTGAGTTTACAGCCCTTTTACTGGGGCTGGTGCTGTATACCGCCGCTTTTGTGGCTGAGATCGTTCGTGCGGGTATTCAGTCGGTGAGCAAGGGGCAGACAGAAGCGGCTATGTCCATCGGCCTTAAACCCGGCCGGGTCATGAGCCTGGTGGTCCTGCCTCAAGCCATGCGGGTCATCATACCGCCTCTCACCAGCCAGATGCTGAACCTGACTAAAAACAGCTCTCTAGCCATTGCCATTGGGTACCCGGATTTTGTTTCCGTGGCCAATACCACTATAAACCAGACCGGCCAGGCCATCGAAGGCGTGGCCCTGATCATGCTTTGTTACTTGACGTTCAGTCTTCTGACTTCAGCGTTTATGAACTGGTACAACAAGAAGACCGCCCTGGTTGAGAGATGAGTATAAATGGTCCACACAACTAATACAGCCCATGAAACCGAGTTAAGACCGCCCATCACCCGGGTGGGAATGATTGGTTGGATCAGGGAGAATCTCTTCAACAGCCCCTTCAACTCCCTGCTTACGGTTATCTGTCTCTACGGGTTCTACAGGTTTTTTCCGCCTTTTTTCAAATGGGCTTTCTTAGAGAGCGTCTGGAGAACGGGTGGTGATGAGTGCAAAACCGTCGGTGGCGCCTGCTGGTCAGTAGTTACGGAGAACATACGGTTTATAATCTTCGGTTTTTATCCCTATGAAGATCACTGGCGGCCGCTCCTGGCCATGATTGTCCTGTTCGGATTACTCTTCATCAGTCAGAACCGCCGTTTTTGGAACAGGAAATTGATTGTGATCTGGGCAGCCGGTATCTTCATCATGGGCCTGCTTATGAAGGGCGGCCTGTTCGGGTTACAATCCGTGGACAGCTCTCAATGGAGCGGGCTGCCGCTGACGTTACTATTGTCAGTATTTGGCCTCACGGCCGCCTATCCACTCGGTGTAATCCTGGCCCTGGGGCGTCAATCCAAATTAAGGGCCGTAAAAACTCTTTGTATCCTATATATAGAGCTGATCCGTGGGGTACCCTTGATCAGTCTGCTGTTCATGTCCTCGGTAATTTTTCCCTTGTTCCTCCCCGAAGGTGTATCAATTGACAAAATCCTGAGGGCCATGGTGGCCATTATCCTTTTTACCGCGGCCTATATCGCTGAGGTGGTCAGGGGCGGTCTGCAGGCCATTGCCCTGGGACAGTTCGAGGCCGCGAAATCACTGGGATTGAATTATTACCAGCAGATGAGATTAATTGTTTTGCCACAGGCCTTAAAAATCGTGATCCCACCCTCGGTAAGCATTCTTATTTCCGCCTTCAAAGACACGTCCCTGGTAGTCATAATAGCTCTGTTCGAAATTTTAAAGACCACCCAAAGCAGGTTGTCAGACCCGGAATGGATGGGGTTTTCCGTCGAGGCCTATATCTTTCTGGCTATTTTGTATTTTCTCGGATGTTTTTCCATGTCAAACTACGGCCGGCGTCTGGAAAAGGAAATGGCTTATGAGCATTGACCTATAGACAACGTCTATAGGATTGTAGAAAAATCTTTATAAATATATTGAATTATCAGTGAGTTAAGATAATTATATATGCAAATATTAATGCGTTGAGTATATATTCAGGCCGCACGATTAAGGACTAGGGAGAAACCAGAATAAATGACCAATGACCGAACGTTAAAAAAGGAGTATTCCTCATCCGGCGGACCGATTATTGAGATCGTGGCCATGCACAAATGGTTCGGGGATTTCCACGTGCTCAAAGATATAAACCTGACCGTGGATAAGCAAGAAAGAATAGTTATCTGCGGGCCCTCCGGGTCCGGCAAGTCCACCCTGATCCGATGCATTAACCGTCTGGAAGAGCATCAGCGTGGACGAATCATCGTGGACAACATAGAGCTTACTAATAATATCAAGAATATAGAGATGGTTCGCATGGAAGTGGGCATAGTGTTCCAGCACTTCAACCTGTTCCCTCACCTGAACATACTCCAAAATCTGTGCGTGGGGCCTATTTGGGTCAGAAAAATTCCCCGGGCCGAAGCGGAAGAACTGGCCATGTACTTTCTGGAGAAGGTCCATATCGCCGACCAGGCCAAAAAATATCCCGGACAGCTTTCAGGAGGTCAGCAGCAGAGGGTGGCCATAGCCCGCAGTCTGTGCATGAGGCCTAAAGTCATGCTTTTTGATGAACCCACATCAGCCCTGGACCCGGAAATGGTCAAGGAAGTACTGGACGTTATGGTCAGTCTGGCCGAGGAGGGCATGACCATGATCGTTGTGTCGCACGAAATGGGTTTTGCCAAGATGGTGGCCCATAGGGTACTATTCATGGATGAGGGTCAGATTATTGAAGAAAACACCCCCCTGGAATTCTTTGAAAATCCTCAACACGAGAGAACCAAGCTGTTTTTGAGCCAGATTCTGTACTGATTTTTTCTTTTGTATCCTCTCTTAATCAGCCCCTTTAACCATGACAGCATTACCTAGTGCCCGTCCGGAAATGGTTATTTTCCCCAATCTCTTTGTTGGACGAAAAAAATTACGGACATTTATTTTCCTTCGGAAAAAAATTATCATCATTTCTGGACAGACACTACCTAAAATTGGTGCGGTTCCGGCCTACCCCGGATTATTCACGAGATCAGATTTGTGTTTGAGCGCGGAGGTGAGGGTGAAGCTGTATACTCTCATACCGCAAATCCTCACTGACAAAGCTCACACGCAAATATGGTCTCGCCTTTGGTGAAGAAATTCATGAAAAAACAAAAAGCTCATTAAAATACAGAGTGCAAATTAAATTACAGGAGAAAATTAATATAACTAGTTGAT
>JAZGHI010000186.1:0-3594 GCA_036480955.1 Candidatus Adiutricales bacterium | reverse complement strand
TCTAGCAGGTTTTCTTTTACAAATATATTGATCCTTTTCCTCTGGGCAGACTTCGGATTCTTATTCAGGTAATTAAGAAGTAAAGTCAGGTGCTGGAGCCGGGCCGGTTCCCAAACCGCCCTCAGGTCCGGTTCTTCGGAATCAAGCGGTACGTCTTTGAAAAAGGATCGGGACCAATCCCTTTCAAAACGCTCGATCGATAAACTGTCCTGGTTGAGGCAGAATCGATGCCCTTTTAAAAGAGATTCTACAAGTTCCTCGCTGATATCTCCGATGGGCTCTGTTAATTTTATTCTCCGAATTTCCTCCAGTTCCACGTTCGGCGCCTGGATCCTAAAAAACCCTCGAGATAAAGCCAATTTTAAAATACGAACGAAACACGCTTCACGTATTCTATGGATCAATTCAAGCGCAGAGGCTTTTTTAAGCCTTATCAGATAGAGATGTAATCTATCGCCAGCCATATCATCCGGCTTTTAACCATCTCTTAACGGTTACGCTCACGCATCCTCCACCTTAGTCTATGAATTTTTACTCCCTCAATCTGCATGGATTAAATAACAGAGCATCCATGGCCCCATTCAGAGATTAACACTCTCGTTCAGCCGAATGGATTCCAAAATTTTAAAGGTGACTAGGGAGTTTATATAGATTTCTTCAAATGGAATTAAATTGTCCGTCCCCTGGCGTACTTCTTTAATGAACAGACTGACCTCCTCCCGTTGGCCTTTATCCTGTGAGAAGAGAGACTTCTTCTTTTTCTTTCCCTTGGCGTGGATGGTCAGTGTCTTATAATCGTCCATTACGGCTGTGAGTCCGTTAGTGAACACTTCAAGGCGTTCCTTGGCCAGGCTTTTATCACCGTTGGCTAGATAGGCGACAGTGCCTGTGGAACCGTTGGCATATTTCAGAATGACTTGCAGCGTGTCATCAAGGCCATGGGGTCCGGGAATTGAGGCGGCGTACAAGGTCACGGGACGAGAACCGGCCAGATAACTCAGTGTATCCGTGAAATGGCAAATCTCACCGATGATACGGCCTCCGCCGGCCTCCTGATCCTGGATCCAGTGGTCGGCCGGGATGGCTCCGGCGTTGATTCTATATACGGCCGCCAGCGGATCCCCGGTGAGACGGGCTTTAATCTCCTGGATGAAGGGTGAAAAGCGCCGGTTGTAACCCACCATAAGCAATGGTGTCTTGCTATCGGGTTCAATCAGGAGGGCCTCGTATAAGCTCTTGATTTCCTCCAATTCCTCCAATTCAAGGCAGAGCGGTTTTTCGACAAATACATTTTTGCCCTCCCGAAGGGCGGAGATTATATACTCGGCATGAGTGTCATGGCGGGTGGCGATGAAAATAGTATTGATGTCCTGATGCTTCAAGATATCGTCCGGATTGCTGGTACAGAACTCAAAACCGAATCGCTCACCCGCGGAACGGGAACTGGTGCTGGTGGCCGTGAGAAGGCCCTTCAGACTGACGTCATCATTCTTGAGGATGTTTGGCAGAAGATGGCTTTGAGCGTAAGAACCGGCGCCAATGAAACCGATGGATACAGACGCCGGTACCGGGGATCTCGGGACTGCCTTCAAAGATATTAAACCAGTTGATGGATCATGATCCTTCTTGATATCGTATTCAATGACAAGACCCACGTAGGGTTCGGAACTTTCCATTATCAGGTCGTAGGCCTTTGGTGCATCCGCGAGTTTAAACCTATGGGTGGTCAGGAAAGAGACGTCAATTTTACCTGTGTGGATAAGCTCCTGAAAGGCCTGCATGTTCCGGTTTTCGGTCCAACGCACGTAACCTGGCGGATAATCCTGTCCCTTTTCCTCGTAATTCGGATCGTAACGGCCGGGTCCGTATGAGCTGGACATCCGGACTTGCAGCTCTTTTTTGTAGTAATGGGGTTCGCGGTCAAAACCAGTGGGAACGTCACCGACAATGACCATAATCCCGCGCTTGCGGGCGATGACACCGGCGAAATTAATCGGGTCCAAAGAATCGGAAGCGGCGGTGATAATCACCGCGTCACACCCAAGGCCGTGAGTAAAATTATCTACCCGGTTTTCAATCCCGGACTCGTTCCGGTTCAGGCTGAGATCCGCGCAGCGTTCGGCGACCGCATTCACTCTCTCCTGGTTGATGTCAATGCCTACCACACGCACCCCGGCTGCCTTGAGCAGGATACAGGTCAACTGCCCCAGAAGACCTAGGCCTATGACGGCGCAAGTCTCTCCCAGGTTCAGGTCCGCCTGCCGTAGTCCCTGTAGAGCAATCGCCCCCAAAGTATTATAGACCGCCTGTTCGAGCTTGGCCTCCGAATCGAGCTTCACGCAAAGATTGACCGGAACACAAATCACTTCCGAGTGGGAAGCGGTAAGCCCGCCGCAGGCTACAAAATCACCTTTTCGGAAATTTTTGACATCGGAAGCCGTACCTATAACTTCTCCGACCGCTGAATATCCGAGGGGTGAATAGGCGTCGAGTTTTTTCCGGACCGCTCTGTAGGTCTGGACCGGACCTTGAGTTTTAAGGGTGTCAAGGACCTGCTTGACCTGCTGAGGTCTTTCCCTGGCCTTTCCCAGGTACCCTTTTCTGGCTGTCTTGACGGTGCTTCCCTCGGTTCCGGCGCTAATCAGAGAATAATGATTTTTAATTAGCACTTGTCCGGTCTGAATAGTCGGCAGAGAGACCTCGGTTATTTCCATGGTCCCGTCTTTCAATTTTTGAGTCAGCTGTTTCATGAGACCCTCTCTGGGGACATCCAACCGTGATAATACGTAATGATTATTGGACTAAAGGTAAGTATTCTTTCCACGGACTTCAGTGGTCTGAAAAAAAACTTGATAAAATTCATGATCCCGCTAGCCCGAATATTTCATAAAACATAAAACGGGCCATTATAAAAACAATAAAGATAATAACATATTGTTAAAAATAAGAAAACCTTGTTTGAAACAGTGTGCCATAACCGGCCAAATTTTGGAAGTATTTTAAATAATGATAAGACCTCTGAATTAGTAAGGCGAAGAAAGGGTGTCGGACACCAATGGTGTCGACAAAAGAAGCTGGATCAATGCCATAATTTCATGGCCCAGGCCGATTGCTGACTGTTGACACCGCGATTTCATCAGGTATCGACAAACGCGGAAGATCACCCAACCGCCGGCAGAATATGTTCCAATACAGATAACTTTTCAGGACCTCGCATCGTTGGTTTTGAGGTGATTACAATGAGTTGGTTTCGACTTGAATTGACCGGTTGACCGGCAGGGTCATGCCAACGTCTGTCCTGAGCGCTCCTGTAAATCCTGAAGGACTTCCCTCATTCACACCCGAGCAATTTTCGCCATTTCAGATAATCCACGTTACTCAATGTCCATTGTCCGCCTTCCTTTATCAGGGGCAGTTGTTTTTCATCGTGGAGTTTTTTGGCCGTCTGAGCCGTACAATCCATCATCTGGGCTATGGCCTTCAGCCCCCGCGCTACTTCGATTTTATATACCGGCACACTATATCTCCTTTCGTGGATTTGGTTATTTCTAACTGAGACCTCTGCAAAACTTCGTCCTTTGGCCCAACTCTTTG
>JAZGHI010000185.1:0-2372 GCA_036480955.1 Candidatus Adiutricales bacterium | reverse complement strand
CCGACAGATTGCCGAGCGTGTCGCAGCCTTTATCGAAGACCACGGACATAAAGCCATCCAGGGCCAGCATATTCCCCTGAAATTTATCGCTGACCGCATTGGTCTTGGAGTCTATGGCAAAAACGGTATACTTCAGACAGAACAGTACGGTTCATACATAGCACTTCGCAATGTGCTTACCGACGTGGAGCTTGAGCCTGACCACGCCGGGAGAATGCCTTCCCCATGTGAAGATTGTGACCGATGTCTTAAAGCGTGCCCTACAGGAGCCCTATATGCTCCTTACAAAGTCAACCCGAAGTTGTGTATTAATCCTATCACCAGAAGGGATGTTTATATTGAACCGCGTATTCGTTCGAGAATGCGGAACTGGATAATTGGATGCGACATTTGCCAGGAAGCCTGTCCGGTTAATGGGAACCTGCACCCCCGCGAAGCCGATCCGCGGTCCGGTTTTGACCCGCACCATCATTCGAGTCACAGGTATCTTGACGGCCTGGAACGGACTCCCTTGCTTACCGGACTTCTTGATGAGAAATGGCCTGAAATCATTCGCAGGAACGCGGCGATCTCAATAGCAAACATCGGTAAAGGGCGAAAAGAGGCATTGGCGGCACTGCAAAAACAGCTTGATAAAGCGCCATCAGGACTGAAAGAGTATTTCACATGGGCGATTAACGAACTCGAAAGAAATCTTTAAGTGTCCCGTGTTAAATCAACAAAAAGGAGTATAACCATGCGCACCAGGAGTGACTTACAAATTCGAGATGTCCGTCAGGGTGATTTGAAATACCTGCTTCACTTAAACCAGACCAGCCTGCCTCATGTAAATTCTATTTCCCTCGAAGATTTAAAGAACTTTCAGAATCAATCCGCGTGTTTCCGGGTTGCGGAATTAAAAGGAAAACCGGCAGGGTTTTTGATCGCGTTTGATCCGGATGCTGTCTATGACAGCCTTAACTTTCTCTGGGTCAAGGAGCGTTACGAAACTTTTGTATATATTGATCGAATAATTGTCGCTCCGGAAGCACGCAGGCAGGGTATCGCGTTTCGCCTGTACAAAGATTTGGAAATGTTTTCCAGGACAAAGGGGATTCCAATCATGACCTGCGAATATAATCTCCGCCCGGAAAATGAACAATCCCGCCTTTTCCATGAGAAATATGGTTTTGAAGAAGTCGGAACACTGGAAATTGAAAATGGAAAGAAGACCGTTTCACTTCAAATCAAACAGGTGGATTTAACGGTCACATGACCGTAGGCTGAAACCGGGCCCGCAAAACCACCGAGGCTGATAGTTTTATATTAATACCGAATTTTTATGGATAAAAAGAAAAACAGGAAACTGCTTACTTTGATCATCGCCAGGATGAAGCAGGTTTCTTTAAGGCCCAGAACCGGCAGGAGGAGGACTCCACCTATGAGTCCTCCAAAATACCCTCCAAGAAGATCCGCTCCATAAAGCAAACCGGCCGTGTGACCCAGACTCCCCTTTCTCAAAGAGGTGCTCAGATGGATCCTGGCGGCCAAAGGAAACTGGAATCCGATTAAAATCCCTGAAAGAAAGGACATCGTTAAAAAGACCGCGTAAAGGAGAACATAGACGGCCTGTTTCTCGATGTATCGGGACGGGATGAGGAAGACAAAGGGGAGAAAAACGGCAAAGCAGATGAAACATAATTCTGTTATTAAAAACAGAAAGGTGTCTTTTTCAATTCTATCCAGGCGCCGGGTGATGTAAAAACTGCTGAAGGCAACCCCCACCATAAAGACCGTTACGAGGAGCCCAAGCTGGTAATAGAGATACCCGTAAAGGGTCTGGAATGTAAAGATGATGGCCAGGTCGAATATCATTCCTCCAAACCCCGACGTGAATACAGCATAAGGAAGAGAGAGTTTGAATGTTTTGGGTCTTTTTATAATTATGATTGCAGCAAAGAGAGTCAGAACGGCCACTGTGGATATAGCCAGCTTAAGACTCAACCTCTCGATCCATTTAAATATCCCCGCGAGATAGGGGGAGTAGAGCGCGTTCCAATAGGAAAGACTGAAAAAGACACCCAGGGGATGAAAATCGGAATTTATATGGACCTCTTTTCTTTCCATGAATTGAAGGTACCATCTGAGCCACCTTTCATTAAGCCGGTATTCGATATAGTCATCTGTGAAAAGATTTGTCTTGATCTTCCTCTCTTCAAGACGTTCGATCATTTCCTCAGAGGTCACTCTCTCAAGTTTCTCCGAATCTGAAGCGAAATAAAGGTTAACATCACCGGGGATGATTCTGACATGTTTGTACACACTTCTCAAGGTGTCTAAAATACATCCATTCAGGTCTCTTAATTCCGGACTGATATAAGTAAGCGAGCCGG
>JAZGHI010000184.1:0-2395 GCA_036480955.1 Candidatus Adiutricales bacterium | reverse complement strand
ACTTGTTTATCTTTGCCGTCATGGACGGCCAGGCCAAGCCTGTTGTTATATTTGGCTTTCATCGCCTAGGTAACATTTATATCCTATTTCCAAAGCGACTCCTTTATCTCTCCCGTCATGGACGGGCTTGTTAAACCGGCAAGAGTCGCTCCCCCAGCTAGGGCCTTTCGATTATTATACTTTCCAGTTGTCTCAATTTGCTTTTACTCGACCTAATTACCCGCCTTTCTTACCAGCAATAGGTTGTCAAGCCAGGCCGCATCCATCTCCGGGACGGAAGAGAGCAGTAACTCCGTGTATGCATGATATGGAGGTCGCAGCACTTCGTTCTTTACTCCCTGCTCCACAATCCACCCTTCGAGCATGACCACGATCTCGTGTGAAATGGCTTTTACCGTGGCCAGATCGTGGGTGATATACAAATATGAAACTCCCAGCTCGTTTTGCAAACGTAGCAATAAGGTCAGGATATCCTCCGCCACTATCTGATCCAGGGCGGAAGTCACTTCGTCGCAGATAATCAGGTCCGGTTCGGCCGCCAGAGCCCGGGCAATGCAAAGCCTTTGTTTTTCCCCGCCGGACAACTCGCTTGGAAAACGCTCGATGTAATTGGAAGGCAGCTCGATCATTTCCAACAAATCTCGAGTCCGTTCCTCTTTTTTCTGTCCGGTTATGTTGAAATAAAATTCGAGCGGGCGGCCTAGAATTTTTCGGATTCTTTGTCTCGGGTTAAGGGCCACATCCGGCATTTGGTAGATCATTTGGAGGCGCCGCAAACTATCTCTGGTCCGGTCCTTTAACCGCGGGGGCAGTTCTTGGTCATTGAACAGGATACGCCCTTTTTGGGGGGGCAAAAGACCGGTGATGGCTCTGGCCAGGCTGGTTTTACCGCTGCCGGATTCTCCGACAATAGCTACTGTTCTGCCCCGGCATATCTTCAGGTCGATATCGCTGACCACATTGACATCTTTGATATACCCGGCGGAAAGGCCCTCGATTTTCATTACGACCGGGGCTTTAAGATCGTCACAGGCTTCATCCTCCCGTTGGGACCTGACCGAAAGCAGTTGCCTGGTGTATTCCTTTTGCGGGTTATCCAGAATTTCCTTGGCCGTCCCCTGTTCGACCAGATCGCCGTAGCGAAGCACCATTATTCTGTCGGCCAATTGCGCCACCACCGCCAGATCGTGAGTAATATAAATAGCGGCGGTGTCTTGTTGGTTGATGACTTCCTTAATGGCGGCCAAGACCTCGATCTGGGTGGTGACGTCCAGAGCGGAGGTCGGTTCGTCAAAGATGATGATTTCCGGCCGGCAGGCCATGGCCATGGCCACCATGGCCCTTTGCAACTGGCCGCCTGACACCTGGTGGGGGTAACGAAAGCCGATAGTGTCCGAATCAGGAAGGTCCATGACTTTATATAGCGATATCGCTTTTTCTCTGGCTTCATCCAGCTTCATAATTCCATGTTGAATGGGGCCTTCCGCAAACTGATCGATAAGGCGATGCGCAGGGTTAAAAGCGGCCGCGGCGCTCTGGGCCACGTAGGCGATTCTCGAACCCCGGATTTTTCTTCTGAATTCCTCTGGGGTCGAGAGCAAATCCCGACCATCGAAAAAAACTGATCCGTCAACGATTCTGCAGCCGGAACGCGTGTACCCCATGGCCGCCAGGCCAATGGTCGATTTACCGGCCCCGGACTCCCCGATCAGCCCTAGAACTTCCCCCCGGTTCAAGGTCAGGTCGATGCCATTGACGATCGGCTTCCAGCCGTGCTCGTCCATTCCTTCTACCACCAGGTTGTCTATCTTCAATATTTGCGTCATAAGTTCCTATCTGGCTGGTGTTTACATTTCATCGTGAAGTAGGCTGGCGCGGCGCAGAAGCCAGTCCACAATCAGGTTGACCCCTATGGTTAAAATCGCGATCGCCGCGGCTGGGACCAAGGGCGCCATAATACCGAAGGTGATGGCCCCTGCATTTTCACGTACCATGCTGCCCCAGTCCGCCATAGGGGGTTGTATGCCTAATCCGAGAAAGCTCAAGGAGCTGATAAACAGGAACACGAAGCAGAACCTAAGTCCGAATTCGGCGATCAACGGCGGCAATGCGTTTGGCAGAATTTCATGCCTCATGAGCCACCAGGAGCCTTCGCCCCGCAACCTGGCCGCCTCCACGAATTCCATAACCTCGACATCCATGGCGATGGCCCTGGAAAGGCGATACACGCGGGTGGAATCCAACAAGGCAATCACGACAATTAGAACCGGTATGGACGTGCCTAATACCGAAAGGATCATCAAGGCGAAGATCAGCGTGGGAAAGGCCATAATGACATCGATGGTCCGGCTGAGAACCTGATCGACCCAGCCACCGACCACCGCGGCCAAAAATC
>JAZGHI010000183.1:0-4131 GCA_036480955.1 Candidatus Adiutricales bacterium | reverse complement strand
TCGTAGCATTTATTCATTACGAAGTCCAGGCAGACGTCGCAGACCATTTTCCAGATTTTTTGGTCAACGTAGCTTTGGCGTTCTTCGGGGATTGAAAAATCGATGCCAACCAGCTCCTTGCATCCCGTCGCGCCAAATTCTTGTAAAAAACTCTGATACAGCTCTTGCACGGCGGATATAGCTTTGATCCTCTCCTGCTCATTCTCCTGAGGATTACCCTCCCTGTCCCGGCCGAGTTTGAATCCTATGGCCATGGTGCAGCCGATTAAAAGGCCGCAGGTGGTTTTTCCCGAGGAAATGGCTCCCTGGTAACCGGCCGCTGCCCAGGAAACCCCTTTTTGAGGCAGGTCCCACAATTGCTGCAATCCTTGCAGGGTGGCTTCGGCTCAAGTATAACGGTGCATTACATGATAGGTATGACTTAAAATCTCTTGAAATTTTTCCTGATCCTTCATCTCGGCCCCCTTCTCGAATTATGTTCAGATACCTGAAAGGGAGTATAAGGATGTGGATTTGCCGTGTCAAACTGAAGTCGGATTATTATGGGCGGGAAAGCGGTGTCAAGGGAGGACGCCCGGACGGGTTGCGCATGGCCTCAGAAAAGCAACTTAAATGGCCGTGAATCTCTCAAGTCTGACTCAGGACAAATTCCGTTGTTTTCAATTTTAGTTTACAATTGTTGAACAAGGAGTGGCAAAACGGAAACTAGTCGTTCCATTACACAAGCACAAGTGGAAATGACTGCTTGACACTCGCCCCTAGTCAGGGTTTACTCGAAAAAAAGCTATAAGTTACATTTGAAGGGAACGTGACCAGGATTCAACAGGGCCTAGCAAGGTTAAGTCTGTGGTAATGGAGTGCATGGAGAAGCAGTGTGATATGTGACCTCAGCGATCAGACCATGGCCCGGTCTCCTTTAATAAAAACGGGAAGGATACGGGTGTAAGAATGAAATACTTTTCACCAATACTGGTTTTACTCATCTCCGGCATTTTTGCGGCCTACCAGTTTTTCTCCTATGAATCACACGGAGAAATTTCAACCATGAGTATACTCTCCGATATTTTCGTAACCGTCCTGCTGTTTGCCGGATTGCTGATAATCCAAAGAATGCGGAGAAACAGACGCCTTTACTGGGTTTTGATGTCTGGTTTTACCGCCCTTTATATCTCCCTGCTGACTGACGTCCTGGATGAATTTCTGGCACAGCCCGGCTTCATTACGACCGTATTCGAGGATGTATTTCAGATTATAGGCTACGTACTTGTTTTGGCCGGAATCTGGCTATGGATTACCCATAATAAGGAAATAACCGACGAATTGAAACGATTGGCGACAACAGATAATTTAACGGGGGCGCACAATAGACGTCAGTTCCGGGAAACTATTTGGCATGAGATAAATCGCGTCGTAAGATACGGAGAAGCGCTTACGCTCGTTGCTTTTGATATCGATCATTTCAAGGCGGTAAATGACACATTCGGGCACATCAGGGGAGATGAGGTTTTAAAAAAGATCGCGGAGATCGTTAGAGATAATATCAGAACAACAGACATATTTGCCCGGACCGGTGGGGAAGAGTTTGCGTTAATCGCTCCCTCGACAGACCCGGCCAGCGCGAGTGAGATCGCCGAAAGACTCAGGGAAACAATTAATTCCCATTCTTTTGACTCAATCGGCACGGTAACGGTGAGTTTCGGCGTGGCTGGATTTAAAAAGGGAGACAACATAAATACCTTTATCGATCGAGCGGACAAAGCTTTATACAACGCGAAAGAGCTCGGGCGGAACAGTGTTGAAATCGCCGGGTAATTGAGCCTATATGACCGAAGAGGGGTAAGGGCACGTGGCTGAAGACTAAAAAGCGAGGTGGGCCGTTATGAAAATTGAGGTGAACCTTTTTGCTTCCCTTAGGCAATACCTGCCTGAACAGGCGGAAGGGAACTCCTTTTCCATGCAGCTGGACCAGGGAGCGACTGTGGATCAGGTCCTGGAAAAGCTGAACATTCCGGGTGAAATGCCCAAGATAATTTTTATCAACGGTTTAATCGTTAAGAGTGAAGCGATCCTGAAAGACGGGGATAGGGCGGGTATTTTCCCTCCGCTGGCCGGGGGATAAATACAAGTAAGTTATGCGGCTCCCGGGAATCTTAAGTGAGCCAGTCGGCCTTAGAGCGTGAATCGGAATGCGTTCCAGTCAGCAAAAAAAGCGAATTCTCTTGGGAAGAGTGAAACGCGGTCTCCCGGATGGATCAGGAAATCCGGGGAAACAGCGCGGTGGTTGACCATAACCAGTTGAACCCGGCTCAGGGGGATATCGAGATTTTTTATGACCTCAGTCAGAGGCGACGGCTTTTTCAACTCAACCAGGGTTTTGGGATCACGAGATTTGCCCGGTTGTTTTAGCAGCGAACCGAAGAGCCGAACCTGGATGTCCTGATTTTTACCGGCCATTGTTCTAATTCCTCGTTTGACAAGTCTCATCAAAACTCAACAATATCACCTTACCTTTTTGTATGCGCCGCGTCTTTGACCTAAATCAAAATCTGCGGTGTTTGGCCTTGGCTGACGAGTGGAAATTCCTTTGACAATGAGGAATTCGCTAGATTACTATTTCTTAAATCGGGTAAAAGTTATTTTACCGGTTTGATTGTTGAGAAATCGTCTATTGGCAAGGAGTCTCAAGCTTTTCGACCCCGCTCAGAGCCTAATTTTTGGCCAAGAGTTATGCTGAAAGGCTTGAAAACAGGAATTCACGGCGTACGTCGCATAATCCGAGATTATATTTTAACCTGGATTACCCTACGGGAGTTTCCGTTCCCTGGGCAACGTAATTTCGGATGATGTTTGTTTAATCACAAACTAATGGGGGGGCAAAAATGGCTTTTGAAAATTTGTTGAACGAGGTTGTCAATTCGGGTCTGTGTTCCAGTTGCGGAACCTGTGTCAGCACCTGTCCCCAGGGGATTTTAACCATCCCCCTTGGTGAGGTTGGTCCGAAAAGGATCGACGACAAGATCGAGTGCCCTAAAAATTGCGATCACTGTTCCAAGGTCTGCCCTGGCCGGGAATTGCCGTACTCGGAAATGGAAAGGATGGTCTTTGGCCGGAACAGGGCCGACGATCCGGTGGAGAAGATGCTCGGTATCCATAAGTACCATCTGGTCACCCATGCCATTGACAAGGAGGTGAAGCGGATCGGTGTGGCTGGAGCATCGGTGAGTACGCTCTTAATTCATGGCCTCGAGTCCGGCTTTATAGATGCCTGTGTGGTGGCCGGTTACGATGCGGACAAACCCTGGCAGGTACGGCCCTACGTGGTCACTAGCTCTGACGGCGTGCTGTCCGCCGCCCGATCCAAGTACGGGGTGTGTTCCTCCAACACCATGCTAAAGGAGGCGGCGGAGAAGTATGAGCGGGTCGCCGTGGTGGCCTGCCCGTGTCATGCGTGGGGTATCCGGAAGATGGAACTGACCGGCCTGGCTCCCAAGATATCCGAACGAATCAAGCTGGTGGTCGGACTTTACTGCCTGGCTCAAAACTATTCCCTGGCGGCTGAGTACATGATCACTGAGCGGATGGGCGTCGAGTTGAAAGATGTAGCTGCTTTCCAGTATCGGGGCGGGGCTGAATTTGGAGGAGGTACCTGGGTAAAGACCAAGGACGGCCAGGAAAAGACCATGGGCCTGTTGGCCAACTGGGGCATGGTGCCGACCGTGTTCATCGGCTACCAGATGGAGCGTTGCCTGGTCTGTCACGACCATCTGGCCGACCTGGCTGACATCTCCTGCGGCGATGTCTGGGGGCGTCACGAGGAGTTGGAGGAGCGCAGTTCGGGAGGTTGGACCGGGATATTCGTCCGGACCGAGGTGGGCGAACAGATCGTCAACAGCGCCATCCAGGCCGGGGTGCTGCATGCGGAACGTGACGATAACATGATCGAGTATTATCCAACCAATCCAGGTCACTCCAAGAAACGGTTCGCCAACGTCAAGCGGATCGAGTATCGCAAACGTTACGGCTGGCCATTGCCTAACGTTACCTAGTGCCCGTCCGGAAATGGTTATTTTCCCCAATCTCTTTGTTGGACGAAAAAAATTACGTACATTTATTTCCCTTCGGCAAAAAATT
>JAZGHI010000182.1:0-2353 GCA_036480955.1 Candidatus Adiutricales bacterium | reverse complement strand
TGGGCAAAAGTAAACGGCATGCCGGCCACGCCCAAGCTTATGGCTAAACCAACGTCCGCGTAACCCAATTCCTCCAAAATCACAAAAGACATCAAAGGGTCCATGTCTTCAGCCGCTCCGCCAAGAGACTTGGCAAAACCGGCTTTGTGAAGTCCAAGTTCGCGATATTGCCTGAACATGTCCCAAAGTCTGGAATCTTTGGCGATCACGTCAGCCGGGTCGTTCAGTTTGTCCAGTTCAACGCCCACCGGGCGAATCACCTCGGCCCCAAATTTTCTGACCATATCTCGCATGGCCTTTTGTTCGTCGTTAAGCTGCAGGTCAATTTCTACATTAGCCATTTTTTTCTCCTCCCTTTTACGAGTTTTGAGTCCTGATAGATTAATTCATCTGCTTGGTCATTTCAGTGGGAGTAATTTAACATGATATGTGTTTTGAGTTAAGAGAAATCGAATTTAAAATTGAGTATTCCCCATTGACCCTCAAAAGAATAATCCTTATACTCCGCCTCAAAAATTAGGAGTCTTTTTACTGTAATGGCGAAAAAAATTGGAATCATACGATGTGAGATTAATTCTATACAATGCAACGGCCTGCATTGTTTTGAGGTGCTCGAAGACGGCTCACAGGCCTTTTCCGTCCACGATGACGACCTGCTGCTCGTGGGCTACGCTACCTGCGGCGGATGCTGCGGCCGAGACGCTTTAAGGCGAGTCAAAAAGATGGTAGACGACGGCGACGAGGCCATGCACCTGGGCAATTGCGTCTGGTCTGAAAAGTGTCCCTTCAAAGAGAGGATACTGAGTGCTGTCGAAGGTCTGCGGATTCCCGTTATTAAGGGCACGCACAAGACCTTTGATTAATTGTATTCCGCAATGACATCATATAGAATCCGGATATCAGTATTTAAGTTGAGTCTTAATTTCAGAAAGTAAGCTTGGTCCTTTGAGACCGCGCTATGGTTGACTCGATAAGGAGGTCGGTGTTATGCCTTTGACCGAAGTTAATGGAATCCAGCTCTACTACGAGGCGCATGGGGAAGGCTTCCCAATAGTTTTTCTGCACGGCTACTCTTCTACCCACCACATGTGGCGGGCTCAACTGTCGGATTTCTCCAAGGAGTACCGGTTCATAATTTATGACGCCAGGGGACACGGCCAAACGGAAAGTCCCCCTTCCGTTGATCAGTACTCCGCTGACATAGTAGTGGAGGATCTTTACCAGCTATTGAAAGCTCTGGACATTGAAAAAGCGGTCATCGGCGGACTTTCCATGGGTGGTTACGAGTCGCTGCGTTTTTACCTCACCCATCCTGAAATGGTGAAGGCCCTCGTTCTTATGGACACCGGGCCGGGCTACCGCAATCCGGATCGCATGGCCGAGTGGAACCGGGGACGGGAGGAACGGGCCAAGTTGTTGGAAACCGAAGGAATCGAGGTCTTGGCCGCCAACGCTCCCACCGAGACTCGCCGGGATATCATGCTCAAACAAAACCCGATCGGCTTGGCTCACATGGCCCGTACGGTGGTGGCCCAGCATGATTCCCGGGTTATCGACAGTCTGAGTGAGATAAGCGTGCCGACCCTGGTCCTGGTTGGTGAAAATGACAGGCCTTTTCTAGCCGCGGGCCAGGTCATGGCCAAGAAGATACCATCCGCGGTACACGTGGTTATCCCTGACGCGGGTCACGCGGCTAACATAGACAATACCGAGGTTTTCAACCGGGAGGTTCTGGGTTTTTTGAGCCAATTGGATTTGTAACCGGGCCGGGGATACATCGAATTCGCAATACCGGATTTCGATATTTACTTGACATTAAATGGAGTTGTATTATTATTCACAAGGCTAAACTATTTTTTCTACAAAAAAATTTTTAGACGAAAGCTGTTCATGGAAAGGCGTTCCAGATTGTGTCTGCACAGCTCCTAGTAGGATGGATTTTTCTACTAGGGGTGGAATCATCTATTAAAATTCAAGCCCATAGTAGCATGGGAGCGGAAAACCGCGGATCATGTTAAACTTCCTATTCATGCCAAAAAACTTACATCACTTACTGATAAGATTACGGGATGCGGAATTTAACCACAGTGAAAGTTTCAAGAAGCGCGTTTTTGTTTCTTCGTTTGCATGATCGCCATAAAACAGAATGGACAAATAAAGGAGGAGAAATGTTATCGATTGGGACCAAAAAAAGGCAGAGTCTATTTTTAATTAGCGCGTTAACCTGTTTTCTAGTTTTATTTCTGGTGCCAGGTACGACCAATGCCGCCCCCAAAGGAAAAATTACGATCGCGATTCCCACCGCTTTTGAAATGACCGGTGGCGATCCTCACACCAATACCGGCGCGACAGG
>JAZGHI010000181.1:0-7706 GCA_036480955.1 Candidatus Adiutricales bacterium | reverse complement strand
ACCCGTGGCAATATCAGGATTACTGGTGTACAGATACACCTTCCCGGCCCCGCCGATACACAGGACGATCACACGGGCTAAGAAGGTCAGGACTTCGTTGTTGGCTGTATCCAAAACGTAAGCTCCCCAGCATGATTCCTCACCCATGGCCGTCACCATACCCCGCCTGAAAAGCTTGAAATGGGTAATCAGGTCAACCGCCATATGGTTTTCATACACCTCTATATTCTCATCCGCGTGAACACGTTCTACCAGCACCCTTTCCACTTCCTGGCCGGTCATATCTTCAGCGTGCACGATCCGCCGGCGGGAATGCCCGCCTTCCTTGCCCAATTGGAGACTGTTTTCATGCCCGGCATCCTGATCAAAATTAACCCCCATAGTGAGCAGTTCATGGATTTGATCCGGACCCTCGGTAACGATGATCTGCACCACCTTTTCATCACAGAGTCCGTCGCCGGAGACTAATGTATCCTGGATATGAAGTTCAGGAGAATCATCTTCACCCAGGACAGAGGCGATACCTCCCTGGGCCATGTTAGTACTGGTATCGCGTATCTCCCGTTTGGTTACAATATTCACCGAGCCGAATTTTGCGGCCTTCAAGGCAAAAGAAAGTCCGGCTATTCCGCTGCCGATTACCAGAAAATCACTTTTATTTGTCACTCGCAACCCTCTCTTGGACCTTGTTTTGTCAAGAACCGGTATATGGCAGGGCCTTAAAACGACCCAGCGCCAACATTATCAATGACTTGGAAGCGTTCCACATATTCTTATTATGAATCAAGGCCATACACACCGCGCTTGCCAAAACACGGCAGGGCAGAGTATACTCAATTAACGTTTGAAAGAAAAGGGTGAAGAATGCTGAGACCGATTTTAAGCTTGGGAATATGTTTAACCTTAGCCCTGTTGCCTGGGATTCTTAAGGCCAATGGGATGCCCAAAGCCGTATTGTTGGAAAAAACATTTGACTTCGGCCAGGTGTATGCCAAAGACTCGCCTCTAACTCACGGTTTTATTATTAAAAACAGTGGCGAGGCCGATCTTCGGATATTAAGCGTAGTCCCTGGCTGAGGTTGTTCCGTGGTCAAGTTTGACCGCATTATAAAGCCGGGGGAGGTTGGGTTTGTAACTTTATCGCTAAACCTTCCGAGCAAGCCGGGACGTTTCGTAAAAAGGGCCATAGTCAAAACAAACGATCCGCGGCAAACCAAAGCCCGATTCAGTCTTTCCCTCACCGGTGAGGTCCTGGCCGATTCGGCTAGCGTGGAAAGTGAATCAGACGGTACAGAAGCTAAGGATTCAACGAAGAAAACGCGGAACAATACGATTCCGGCCAAAAAAACCCAGGATTGATTTCCCGCGTCTCCGCTCGGCGTCTTCCCCTCGTTTTATAAAAACACCGATTGACCAAACAAAAAGGCCGCTGCCAGCGGCCTTTTTGTTAGCTTATTTTAAGTTCCAATCTATATTTTAACCGGGATAATATGGGCGGTGATAAAAATCAGGAGTTCGACCTTGGTGTCTAATATCTCCGAATTTTTAAATAACCGGCCAATAACCGGTAATTTATACACACCAGGGACCCGGTTTATGGTCTTGGCTTTTTCGTCGATTATGATTCCGCCTATTACCACCGTTTCCCCGTCGCGGATCATGAGTTTCGTCATGGCCTCCCGCCTGTTAATCGGAGGATTCCTGGCGCTTCTGGCGAAATCCGGTGTTTCCTTGGTAACTTTGATCTCCATGGAAATGATTTTGCCATTCTCTTCGATATGCGGTTTGACCCGTAACTCGAGTTTGGCCTCCTTAAAATCGATTTTACTGGCTGTGGTTGCTGTCCCCACCGTCTCGTAGGGTATTGACTGGCCCTGACTTATGTATACCTCCTGATCATTGTTGGCTAAAATCCTCGGGGCGGAGATAATCTGTCCTTCACCGGTCTGTTCCATGGCGTACAAATTGGCGTCCAGGTCTAAAGCCGGTGTCGTAAAGTGCAACCCCAAGGCCAAGCCGGTCGGAGGAGGCGATATCAGGTTTACAGCGTGGTTGGAAGCGCCGTAAAGACCGTTGACGGTCAGCGCGCCGCCTAATGAGCCGGTGCCGAGAAGACCGCCCAGGGTACCTCTGGGATCCCGCCAGGAGCCGCCCCAATTAATTCCAAGATTCCGAGAAAAATTGGTAGAGGCCTCCACTATACGGGCCTCGATTAGAATTTGCTGGGCCACCCGGTCGTTTTTCTGAAAAACGTCCATCATCAACTTCAGGGTATCTTCCCGGTCTTTGATGAAGATATCGTTTCCAACTACTTTTATACTGCCCTGAGGCCCCTTGAGAGGATCAAGCAGGGTCTTCATGGTATTTACCGCGGCGTACTTCGGAGTCAGAATCCGGGTGATTAGGATCTCTCTCGCTTTCTTCTCTGTTTCCGCCTCGACCAGCCTCTTTTTCTGCTCGTCGGCCAGTTGGCTGGCTTCATCGATGCGCAAAACATTTCCGCTAGTTTCGACTCCCAGGTTTTGGCTGGCTAATACGATATCGAGAGCCTGGTCCCAGGGTACGTCCTTTAGCCTTAAGGTAACCTTCCCTTTCACCCGATCCGAGATAACCACATTCATGCCGCTCACTTCACCAATCAATCGCAGGATATTGTGTATGTCCGCGTTCTGGAAATCGAGGGTAATCAACTGGCCGGTATAAGGGATTCCGCCCGGCGATAAGGCCTGCACCCGTTTTCTCGCGGGCACGGCCTTTTTGATAGCCAGTTTTTTCCGTAATTTCCCGGTCGCCGGGTCAACTGCCCTCGGACCTCCGACTGAAGTTGGACGTAAAACCATTTTTTTGGCCGGGACGTCGGAGGGGTCAAAATCAATATAGGTTACCAGACCTTCCTGACTCAAATGGTAGGGCACGGCCTGCCGTAACTTCATGGTTATATGCACCGTCTTCTCGCCGGCCTTAATGGGAGTAATGAAATTTACGGCACTATTAAAATATCGCGAATCCAGAGGCCGAATAAGATAACGGGGGATGCTTGCCGGTGATAATGAGAGTATCAGGGTCAGGCCTCGGTTTTGTGAAATGATGTTCGGTTCAACCGGGGTGGAGGTGGTTACACTCAACCTGGTTGCCCCAGCCTTGCCAACAGGTTCGAAGTTGATGGCAGTTATTCTGGCTGCGCCGGAGGAAGCGGGCAGGGCCGCCGCCCTTTCGAACCGGCCGGTAATATCCGCGGCTCTAGACTTGACCATAGCCGGATTTTCAATTGTGATCACCAGGTCATTATTTTCACGGACAATCTGGTGTTTGGTCTTTTCGGCTAACTCGATTTTCAGCCGGTGTATCGACTTTCGGCCCTTGAAGGACGACAGTTCGACCTGTCTGATCACTCCTTCATTGACGAGGGTCGAACCCAGGATATCCGGAGAGGCTGAAGCGTTAAGATCAACAATGATCCGGGGTGGATTATCCTGGCTAAAAGAAGTATATACAAATCTTTGATTGGACCGTAAAGTGACACGACTCTGGTATTCGTCATTAGCTACCACAATCCTGGTCAAGTCTGGTGTTGCTATAGACTCCCGATTGATATTTTTTTCGTCGGAGGCAACGTCGGTTATGGAGTCCATCTTGGTGGCGACCTGTGCGGCGCATCCCAGACTGAAAATCAGCAAGGTGATCACTACGAGAACCTTGGCGCTACCCCTTGTCATTTCTCTTCTCCTTTAAGCGGTATGGTCACAATTCGAGTCTTGGTGGTGCCGAGATACGTCCGGACTTTCTCCTGTACTTCGATTCGGGCGGGATTGATTATTTCACGAATATCTCTCACCACACCCATCTCGACTGGATATATTCCCACGACCCGACCGTTGTTGGTACCCATATAAGTCCCGACTTTGACGATATAACCCATCTGGGTAGTATCTTCCACTAGAGCCATGGACTCATTTCCGGATACAATTACCGCCACTAGTTTTATTGAGGTTAAATCCATCTTTTGAAGCGGAGTCAAAGGCTTGCCTGTTTTTTCAGCAGCTTTTTCAGTGGCTTCCCGAGTCACCGCCGGCATAAACGGATCATTTTTATTCTCCGAGGTAAACACAAATTTTTTACTTTGCTTATTCCATATATCGAGAAGCCTGCTCAAACCTTGCTGTTCATTTTCTTCCCCGGTCTTGGCCGTTTCCGCTTGTGCGGCGGGAGCCATGCCAAGCCACGCCAAAAGGAGAATGGCCATTATCAGAAAAGCGGTCGGACTCTTCTTCAAGCGATAGATTCTTTTATAAACACGTCCTGAATTTCGGATGGTCATTTCTTTTTAGCTCTGGTCTTTTTCCCGTTTTTATCCGGATTATCAATTACAGTGTCATCCGGAAGGGGTGCTTCTACAAAACGATAAGTGGTTCCGGTTAAATTGGTCGTCAGCACAAGGTCGCCTTCAACCATGGTCGGTTTGACCAGTTTAATGGAGTTAATATGCACTATTCGCGGTAATTGACTGACTTTATATAAAAAACTGGACAGATTGAGGTAAGGGCCCTCAAGGGTCATCTTAAAAGGAACTTTGGCTAAAAATTCATCCGTCAACGCTACCTTCTTGGCTTGAACAGGGCTGAATTGGATAACATTTAGGCCGGACTCCCGGGCTCGGCCAGAAATATCCTTCAGGAGCCGGTCTACCTCCTCTTCCTCAGGCAGAAATTGATGCGATATATCGACCTCTTTTTTTAACTTTTCTACTTTTTTTGGTGCTTCTCTGATTTCCTTCTGTTTTTTGGCGCTGGTCTTTATTCTCAGCTGATCCTCTGCTTCCTCGATCTGTTGTTTGAGAGTGCTGATATCACTCATAACCGGAATTATTAGAAAATACAGGAAAACCCCTATGATAATCACGTATACTCCGGCGGCAATGCCAAGCTTGGGCAACCTCTGCAGTTTCTCAAGTCGTTCCCACGGAAAGGGAGGCAGTTTGATGGCGCTCATTTTCGCCTCCTCCCGGCAGCTTCGGCTCTCTTTTGCGTATCCGCGGTTTTTTCAGCAGCCAAATAATCAATCCTGCACTTTAAGACAAATTTTTTGAGACGGAGGTTGTTTATCAAGGTCTGCCTCGAATTTACCAGCTGGACTTCATCCAGGATAGGAGAAGATTCCAGGGCCTGAATATAGAGGGCCAGGGCTTGATTGTCCTTGGCCACCCCCTTGAGGGAAAGGACATCAACTACTATGTCCACAGTCTTCGAAACCATTTTGATCTTCTTTTTGGTGTCCGCGGTTTGTTTGGTAATCTTTTCTTTCACCTGCGCCTTCCGGCTGGCCGTTTTTTCTCCGGCTTGTTTTTTCTTGGCCGGCTTGGCTGGCCGTTTTCCGGACCCTGCCGGAACCATGCGCGTGACTTTTATTTTTTCTGCCTGCTGGTTTAATTCCGTAAGCCATATTTCATTGTTTGGCGTTCTTTTTATGATCTCGTCCAGCAGCCTGACCGGTCCGCTCCTTTTTTTGATCAGATCGATGATTAAGGAAATCCTCTGCTCCAGAACTTTCATGGTTTCTTTCCGGATATTCAGTATTTCCTCTTTCTTAATCTGCTCATTCCACTGTTGCTTGACTCCCGCCTTTTTGACCAGTTGCTCGTCTAGAGCTTGGCTCCGGTCAAACCAAAAACCGCCCAAGACCACAAGAACCAGGATCAGGGAGAGGAAAAAGGACGAGACTTGCAGTCTAATGTTTTCTCTGCGTTTAAACGCGCGAATCGGAAGGAGATTGATTCTAATCAATTCTCTTCCCCCATTCTCAAAGCAAGACCGATGCAGATAGCAAATTGCGGAGAAATGTACTCTATATAAGCTGGGTCGAATTTGCGCTGATCCACACCGATGTTAATTAGTGGGTTGAACATCTTAACGGATACGCCTGTTTCCTGGGCCAGATAGCGGTCCAGACCTTCGAATCGGCTTGAACCTCCACTTAAATATATGCCTTGAAGTTGTTCATCGGGGTATGAAGCCTTGAGGAATTCAATGGCCCGATTTGTCTCTGCCCCCCAATTTTCAACAGCTTTGGTTACGATGTCCTCGAGCGCGCCTTTATCCGGCGCCTCGACTCCTCCAATTTTAATTGATTCAGCGGCTTGATAGTCCAGGTCAAAACGATCCTGAATTTCTTCCGTAACTCGAGCCCCGCCCATGGGTGCGTCACGGGTAAACAAGGACACGCCGCCTTTTATGATGTTAATATTCAATTTATTGGCCCCGATATCCAGCAAGGCCAGGGTCCCATCTTCATCGGGATAGTTGGCGGTGAAGGCGTTCTCCAGAGCAAAATTATCCACGTCTACAATGGCCGGGACAAGTCCGGATTCGACCAACAGGTCTATGTAGCTGTCGATAATATCCTTTTTTGCGGCTACTATAACCACATCCATTTGATCCTCAGAACCTTCACTTTGGCCGAGTATTGCAAAATCTACATTGACCTCGTTTATGTCGAACGGGATGTACTGCTCCGCCTCGACTTCAATGGTTCCCTTAAGCTCTTCTCGCGTAGCTATCGGCAGATTTATTTTTTTAATAATAACCGAGTATCCTGAAATGGAAGTACACACTCTCTTTTTTTTACTTTTTTGAGCCTTCAGGAGTTTTTTAATCGAATCTACTATTACCGCTTTTTCCTGAATCTCTCCTTCAACAATCGCACCCGGGGGGAGATTGACTATACCCAGAGATTTGAGCACTTTCCCTGACCTAGATTCGTTCAATTGCACGACTTTTATCGCGGACGAACCGATGTCCAGACCTAAAATGGTCTTTTTCTGTCCACCCAAACTCACCATAAAGACCTCTTTAATAACCTATGAGTTTAATCTTCGCCGAATATTTCGTCTTTGTTTTCAATGGAATAATCCAAGGCCAAGAGAATCTTGCGCTTGGTTTCCATCCGGCAGTTCTTGCCCTTTTCAATCCGGTCGATGGTGAGCGGTGAAACACCAGCTTTCCTCGCCAGCTCAGCCTTGCTTAAAAGACGCCGCTCCCGAATCTTTTTTAAGGCGTTATTCCCCAAATGTAATTCCTCCTGCGTGAGGTAGATTTTGATAACAATATTTTAAAATCGAGCATATAATTATATTGATTTAAGCACTCTTATGATTAGATGTCAAGCATTTTGTTTTTAAATTAACATAAATTTTAATAAATTAAGCTTATCTTGTATATAAATTTTATTCAAACACAACATATAGAAAAAATTTTTCCTTTTCGAGATGAAAAAAATAAATATCTGACAGATTATTATCGATTATCATCCTTTTAATGTGAAAATACCATAGATACATTCTCTAATAATTGATGACCGATCCTAATACCCACGAATAATAATGATAAAAATGCTGATTAATTTCCCTCCCGGAACCCTTGGTTGTTAATTATGGTTTTTGGTTCTTCTCCAATTTAGTTGGAGAACAGGATTCGAGGATTCAAGGGGTCAAGGGTCCAAGCGTTTGTTCAAGCGCTTGCTCACCAACGATTTTATCAGCGCTTAAAGCATCCTTTCAACTTCCTCTGGATCATCCTGAGAGCCTTTAAATTTTCTTTTTTTTTCATAATTTTAATCACCTGAAAGCAGGACCTGGGTCTCCAATTCGCAAACAGAACCATAGGCAATATATAATGATCTCAAGTAGTCTGCCGTTGTCTTCCGGCCATATC
>JAZGHI010000180.1:0-12445 GCA_036480955.1 Candidatus Adiutricales bacterium | reverse complement strand
GCCCGTCCATGACGGGAGAGATAAAGGAGTCGCTTTGGAAATAGGATATAAATGTTACCTAGGCGATGAAAGCCAAATATAACAACAGGCTTGGCCTGGCCGTCCATGACGGCAAAGATAAACAAGTAGCTTTGGAAATAGGAATGATAGGTTTTCTATGAGTAGATAGCCAAACATCACTGCAGGCTAGGATGCTATACCCGCCGATGGCGGGACAGCATTTATATGTTTCTGCGTTTGCTAGAGCGATTTCCAAGGAAAACGCGTGAATGGGAGATTGTTTACGAAGTAAACAATTACGCAAACAATACACGTCCACGCGTTTGAGAAAACAAACGCTTTATTGGGAAACGCACAAACAAGTAATTGTTTACTGCGTAAACAATTAGAGCAAACGCTCTAGCCTGTCCGTAAATTTATGGCAGGCTACTTCATAACCTTCTTCCATTTCCGTCAGTTCCGGCCTCACTTCCCGGCAGATATCCATGGCCTCAGGGCAGCGCGGCCTGAATTTACAGCCCGGCGGCGGATCGAGTGGACTCGGTACTTCACCCGAGATTATGGCCTTGGCCTTCGGGTACTCCGGATCGGGCCGTGGAATAGCCGCCAGGAGGGCCTGGGTATAAGGATGCATGGCTTTCTGGAAGACCTGAGTGGCCGGCCCCTTTTCCACGATGTCACCGAGATACATCACCCCCACCTCGGTGCTCACATGTTCCACCAGGGCCAGGTCGTGGGCAATAACCAGATAGGTCAGGCCGAACCTGTCCTGAATATCGGCCAGGAGGTTCAATATCTGAGACCGGATCGAGACGTCCAGAGCGGAGACCGGCTCATCCAGCACCATGAATTTCGCGTTAAGGGCCAGGGCCCGGGCCACGGCGATTCTCTGCCGCTGACCGCCGCTGAATTCATGGGGATAAAACTGATGGCTGCCCTGGGGCAGTTTTACGATATCCAGAAGCTCGGCGATTCTTTGTTTAGTCTCTTTTCGTGAGAGCAGATGGTGGGCCTTGATGGGCTCGCTCAGGATGCCCCCGACCTTCATACGCGGGTCCAGAGAGCTGTATGGGTCCTGAAAGACGGCCTGGGCCTGTCTTCGGTAGTCCTTCACCTCCCGGCGGGATAAGGTCATCAGGCTCTTATCCTCGAAAAGGATGTCACCTGACGTAGGTTTCTCCAACAGGAGAACCAGCTTGGCTACCGTTGTCTTCCCACAACCCGACTCTCCCACCAGTCCGAAGGTCGCTCCTTTGGCAATCGAAAAACTGACCCCATCCACGGCCTTGATCCAGGACTTCTGTCTGGACAAGCCCAGGCCTTGCCTGACCGGAAAATGTTTTACCAGGTCTCTTAATTCTAAAATCATACTCTTTATTGGCTCCGCACCCAACAGCTTACAAATCCCTGGCCGTCGAGAGGCGTCTGGGGCGGATATTCTTCCCGGCAGATATCACTGGCCTGATCGCACCGGGGCCAGAAGGCGCATCCTTCGGGCGGATTCAGGAGATTGGGCGGCTGGCCCTCGATATTATAAAGCCGGTCTTTTTTCTCCCCCAGGCGGGGAACCGAGTTTAACAGGGCCTGGGTGTAGGGGTGGGAAGGATTTTTGTAAATGGTTTTTACATCAGCCAGTTCCACTATGCGGCCGGCGTACATGACCGCGATCCGCTGGCATATATAGGCGGCCACACCCAGATCATGCGTGATCATTATCAACCCGACGCCTGTTTGTTTCTGGATGTCTTCCAGAAGCTGCAGCAATTGAACCTGGATGGTCACGTCCAGGGCGCTGGTGGGTTCGTCGGCGATCAGCAACCGGGGCCCGCAGGCGATGGCCATGGCCGCCGAGACCCTCTGCCTCATGCCGCCGCTGAATTGATAGGGATATTCTTTGAGGCGATGCTCCGGTGAAGGAATCCGGACGCGTTTGAGCACGTCTATCACGGCTTTTTTTATACCCTTCCTGCTCTTTTCCAGACCGTGGTAGCGAAAAGGCCCGCCCACCTGGTCGCCGATGGAAAAGACCGGATTCAGAGAAGTGAGGGGGTCCTGCGAGATCATGGATATCTTGCTGCCTCGGTACTGGGAAGCCATCTCCTTTTCATTCAACCCGACGATGTCCGTCCCGTCCAGAACGATCTTACCGCCTACTATCCGTCCAGCCGGTTCCGGGATCAATCTGAGGATGGAAAGGCAGGTCATGGTTTTTCCGCAGCCTGATTCCCCGACAATCCCCAGGGTTTCGCCTTCATTAAGTTGGAAACTGACCCCGTCCACGGCCTTGACAATTCCACGCTTGAGGAAAAGATAAGTCTTCAAGTCCTCGACGGTCAGCAAAGGTGTCGTTTGATTATCAGCCAATGCTCTACCTTCCTTATAGCTGCCTGCGTTTGGGGTCCAGGGTGTCCCGCAGCCAATCCCCGAAGAGGTTCGAGCCCAGGCAGGTCAAAACAATGGCTATACCCGGCAGGGTAATAGTCCACCAGGCCACCGAAATATAGGGTCTCGCGTCAGAGAGCATCAACCCCCAGGAGACGTCCGGCGGCTGGATGCCCAGTCCCAGGAAGCTGAGTGACGCCTCGTAGATGATTACGCTCCCGATCTGGAGGGTGGCCAGGACCAGCAGTGTGTTCACCACGTTCGGGAAGAAATGCTTCAGGAGAATGCTGAAGGTGCCGCAGCCGGCCACCTTGGCCAGGGCTATAAAATCCCGCTCCTTCAGGCTCAAGACTTCACCGCGTATGATCCGGGCGTACCAGGTCCAGTAAGTCACGGCGATAACAATAATGACCGTGGACATACCGGGTCTCAAAGCCGCGGCCAGGATAAGGGCCAGGGCCAGAGACGGCACCGACATCTGGATATCCACCAGCCGCATGATGATTATGTCTATCTTGCCCCCGAAGTACCCGGCCAGCATGCCCATAAGCGCCCCGATGGTCCCGGAAAACAGGATGGCGAAGGCGGCCACCACCACTGAAACATTGGCCCCCTTGATGATACGGCTTAAAATGTCCCGGCCCATATTATCGGTCCCCAGGAGATTGGCGGTGCTTCCCCCTTCCTCCCAGAACGGCGGCTTGAGGGCATTACCCAGGTCGAGGGCGCCTGGGTCGTGGGGGGTGATAGACGGACCTAATATGGCGGAGAACAGGACGATCAGGAGAATGATCACCGGGAGAAACGGCAATCTCCATAGCGCTTTAGTTATTTTTCGTAATCCGAATTTTTCCCGTTGCGCCAGGGCCGGGACATCAGCTCGAGTAGCCGTGGATGATGATGCGCTCACGCCGTTACCTCACGTACCGAATTCTCGGGTCGATCAAGCCATAGGTGAGATCTACCAGCAAGTTGCTGAACACAAAAAAGATTGATGTAAAAAGGACCCCGGCCTGAACCACGGGATAATCCCGCGCGAATATGGCCTCCACCACGGTCCGCCCAACACCGGGCCAGGCGAAAATGGTTTCTATGATGAACGAACCGCCCAGCATGGCCGCGAAATACACGCCCAGCATGGTGACCAGGGGTACGGCCGCGTTCCGCAGGGCGTATTTCCAGATAAGGATCCGCCGGGGCACGCCAACGCCCCTGGCCGTCTTTATGTAGTCGCTGTCCAACACGTCCAGCATGGCCGACCGAACCATCCGCGTCTGGGCGGCCACCGAATACCAGCCCAGGGTTATTGAAGGCAGGATGAGGTGTTTAAACCCGCCTTTTCCAAAGGCGGGCAGCCAGCCAAGTTTGACCGCGAACAGGAGGATAAACATGAGCCCCACCCAGAAACCGGGCATGGCCTGGCCGAGCAGGGCGAAGATCTTACCGAAATTGTCGAACCAGGATCCCTGGTAGACCGCGGAAAGCACACCAAAGAATAGAGCAGTAGTTATACTGAAGGCCAAGGCAGAGAGCGCCAACTGGATAGTGGCGGGGAACCGGTCTGTTATGAGTTCCAGGGCCGGCATCTCCCAGCGGTACGACTTGCCAAAATCACCTTTAAGAGCCTTTCCCGCGAACATGAAATACTGGACGTAAAGCGGTTTGTCCAGCCCAATTTCCCGGCGCATGATTTCAATCTGCTCTTCCGTGGCGTCGGGGGGCAGAAGTAAAAGGGTGACATCGCCCGAGACTCGAGAAGCGATAAAGATAATAACGCTCGCTCCGATTACACAAATCACCCCCTGAAAAAAACGGAATAGTATGTACCTGGCCATGGTTTTCTTATCGTTCTCCCCACCAGTTCCCCAGACGCGTGCGCTTCACGGTCACTGGCTGTTTAAATAAGCAGGGAGGCTCAATCCCGCGCGGAGACTGGGCCTCCCTCTTCGCATTACTAACCTGCGTTATTTGTATTGTTGATCCTTATAATTCAACATCCTCTTTGTCACGTATAATTCAAACACGAGTAACCTGGATTTTCAATTATTGTTACTTCAATCCTATCTGACGCATTTCCCTGTAGGAAGCTCCAGGCCAGGGTATATAGGTAACATGGTCTCTCCAGGCGAAGGTCGCCAATGGCCGGTAGGTAGTCAGCCCGCCGGCTACCTGTTCGTGCTTCATACGCCCGATCTGCTTCAACAGCATCTCCCGCTTGACCGGGTCCATGGTCTTTTTCTGCTCCTCGATCAGCCGGTCAAACACGGGATCGCTGAAATAGGAGTAACTGCCCCACCCCTTGCCGGGCTGGTAGGTGTGAAGATGACCCGGCCAGGCTGACTGTCCCGGATCCCCGGTCAGACCGTGTCCCCACATCCAGTTGACAACACCATCCATCTCCGGTTTGTCCTTCCTCCGGCCCAGTTTGATCCAGGGGGAATACTCAAAGCCCTTGATCCGGCTCCTGATGCCCACGGCGGTAAGATACGCGGCCACGGCCTCGCCGTATTCCTTGATATTGGGTTCGCGTGGTGTAATCAGATTATAAAAGGTTATGTCGAAACCGTTGGGGTAACCAGCCTCCTTGAGGAGTTCCTTGGCCCTTTCCGGATCGTAGGGATACGGTTTGAGTGTCGGATCGTAGCCCGCGTTACCTTTTCCTACGGATTGATACCTTTGACCCTGGCCAAAAAGTATACCCTTGATGATACCGTCCATGTCGATGGCCAGCGCGGCAGCCATACGGACCCGGACATCGGTAAAGGGACTGTCCGGCATGTGGGTGTTGAATTGGATAAAGAGGTTGTTGCCGGTCAGAACGCTGGCCGTTTGCACACCTTTTATCTTTTTAACACTGGCAATCATGGCCGGCGGTACGGCGTCCATCCAATCCACGGCCTTGGTCTGGAAAGCGGCCACCCGGGTCATGTCCTCGGGGATGATCTTGATGGACAGATATTTAACTCCCGGCCTGTATTTCTGGTTCCAGTGATCCTCAAACGCCTCGAACTCAGCCCCCTCCTTTATCTTCCGGGATACGAATTTCCATGGGCCTGTCCCGACGGGGTGTCTCTGAACCGCGTCATCACCGACCTTCTCGTAGTAGGCCTTGGAAATACCCCAGAGCCGCAGGAAGCCGGGGATATAGGTGGCGTCCGGTTCCTTGAAGTAGATCTTGAAATGATAGTCGTCTATAACCTCGATGCGGTCGACAGAGGCCTGATAGTGGGCCCACTTGCTGATCTTGGGATCCTTCATCCTCTCGTAAGCATAGACCCAATCACTCGAGGTCATGGTATCACCCGTGTGGAATTTGACCCCTTTCCTCAAGTAGATGTCTATGACGTAACGACCCTCTTCCTGGATCAGCTTCCATGATTCGGCCAGCCAGTTCTCGCGCTGCATTTGAGAATTTAAACCAATCATCATTTCATTGATCTGTTGAATGTAGTACCAGTCCACCCCGGCCGCCGCTTTGGTGACGTCCAGGACGTTTGATTCGGCGGCAAAGGCCACGGTGACCTTACCGGTAAGTTTCTGGGCCGCCTGGGCCCCTGGGCTAAGGAAAAAGGTTAAAAGAAGAAAACTAAAACTAATGACCAATGACAGGGGCACCAGATGACTTCTCTGTTTCATTTCATCCTCCTTGACGATTTAGAAAAAAACAGGCCGATTAAGTTGTGTAATAAGGTTTTCGGACTCACAAAAGTACTTTTAAAGATTTACACGAAAAGAATCCCGTGTCAAGGGGGAAGAGTTTCAAACACCCATGGCGGCAGATAAAGGAGGGCGCAATGAAGAGCCGTAGGGGCGACCGGCCGGTCGCCCCTACAAAAGACGGCTAAATACTGAAGCAGGCCGTGCCTGCCCGCCCACGGCGGCGGGTAAAGGAGTCGCGTTGGAGATAGGGAAGAATGGTCGCAGTTTTCTAAATGGAGATCGGATGTTTTTATGAAGGGGATTGCCTTTCCTCTCCATTGTCACGCTCACAAGTAGGGTGCGCATTGCGCACCAATAAGAGTATTTATTTTACAAACCGTTTTTGGTGCGCGATGCGCACCCTACATTTTTATGTAACCGGGTAATGAAAAGAGGGTCGAGGTTGCCGCGCAAATTTCAAAGGCTCACCGTGTTTCCTTTTACCGCCTGCCCGTCCATGACAGGAGAGATAAAGGAGCTTTTCGCGGGCGTCCAGCCGGACGCCCCTACGGCGATCATCCATGACGGGTGAGGTAAAGAAGGGGCGTTGGAAATAGGAAACCTATGTTATCTAGGCGACGATGGTCAAACAATGCTGTGGCCCTTGGCCACCCGCCCCGGCGGCGGGTAAAGGAGTCGTGTTTGTATTTCAATAAATTACTAGCGTGCGGTTGATCTGTTACCAGCTTTTCGCGGGAGGATCACTTCGTGGTCTTCAGGTCAGGCTGGTATTTCCGGTAGAGGCCCCGGAACTGGTTGTAGCTCAGGCCCAACAGTTCAGCCGCCTTTCTCTGATTGAATTTGGCCTCCGATAGAGCCTGATCGAGGAGGCCGCTTTCCAACTCGCCCACCGCCTGTTTAAACGGCCTCAAAGCCGGAGCCCTCTTCGTTTCCGGCCGGGCTGGGACCTCTTCCTTTTCCGGGTCACTCTCCGCGGCTTGCTGAAGTTGATACGGTGAATCAAAGGGATCGAAGACAATTTTTTTAATCAGAGGTTCGTCCGCCAGATATACGGCCCTTTCGATCACGTTTTTCAGCTCCCTCACGTTACCCGGCCATGGAAATTCCTCCAGGGCGGCCATGGTTTCGTCGGTGAATTCAGGCACCCAGTCACGGCCAAGCTCATACTCCATGCGCGCGGCAAAATGGTTGGCCAGCAGGGGGATGTCTCCCAAACGGCTCCTGAGCGGCGGCAGAAAAAGGATCTCAAAAGATAACCGGTCGAGAAGGTCCTGCTTGAATCGCTCACTGGACACCTCGGCCCTTAAATCAAGGTTAGTAGCGCCGATTATCCTCGCGTCCGCCTGGATCGATACGGAACTCCCCACCCGCTCGAATGAGCCGTACTCGACCACGCGCAGTATCTTTTCCTGGACCTCCAGGGGTATGTTGGCAATTTCGTCCAGAAAAAGGGTTCCGCCGTCGGCCTGTTCAAACCTCCCGATACGCCGCCGCGCCGCGCCGGTGAACGCCCCGGCCTCATACCCAAAAAGCTCGGATTCGATCAGGGATGGAGCCAGGGCCGAGCAATTCAAAGTGACCAGGCCGCCCTGCCACCGTTGGGAGAGAAAATGAAGCCGGTTGGCGGCCAGTTCCTTGCCCGTGCCCCGCTCGCCGATCAAGAGCACCGGCCGGTCCACGCGGGCCACTTTTGAAAGCCGTTCCATGAATTCAATAAAGGCTTCTGATTGCCCCAAGGCCTCGCTGCCGGCTGTACGCTGTTCCGGCCTATGGAATGCTTCGCTCATGATTTGTCATTCTACCACAATCAGGCAAAATCAACCAAATAATATTTTAATTCACCAGATTTTCTTTGATGAAAAAAGGGCCGTAAATGGTTTAAGATTGTGATTTAATTGAATTTTTTAATATTGGCCCGGTTCATGCTCTACCAAAAGGCAAGTACATAAGGCGAAAGCACGCCGACAGGAGGAAATAAAATGAATGTCTTTTCAAGGTTTCGTGATATTATCAACTCGAACATGAACGCCATGCTGGACCGGGCCGAAGATCCGGAAAAAATGATCCGGCTCATGATCCAGGAGATGGAAGACACGCTGGTAGAGATTAAGGCTTCTTGCGCCGGAGCCATTGCCGGCCGTAAAAAAGTAGAGCGGCAATTGGACGAAGCTCGCCATCGGGCCGAGGCCTGGGGTGGCAAAGCGGAACTGGCCATTAACAAGGGCCGGGAAGACCTCGCCCGCGAAGCGCTCGTAGAAAAGAAGAGCTGGCAGGAGAAAGCCGATCTCCTGGAAAATGAGGCCCAGCAGCACCAGGACCTGGTAGGCCAATACCAGCAGGATATCGTCCAACTCGAGGGAAAATTAGGCACGGCCCGTGATAAACAGAGAATTCTGTACCAGAGACACGTCCACGCCCAGAGAAAACGCCGGGCCCAAGAGGAAATCCGGCGGGTGGAGAGTTCTGATGCCTTTATCCGGTTCGAGCAATTCGAGAACCGTATCGAGCGCATGGAGGCCGAAGCCGACCTAGTCAATGCCCACCGGAAAACCTCTCTGGAGGATGAAATCTCCAACCTGGAACGCGATGAGGAAGTCGAAAAGGAACTGGAGGCCCTCAAGGCTAGAACCGAGAAGAAATCCGAAGAGGATTCTTCCGTTTAAGGCTGACAGTACCATGGAATACATAACTGCTCCAGCCTATACGTTGTGGTCACCCGAGTCCAAAAACGCGGTCCCAGGCAGGCAGACCGCCGGAAACAAAAAAAAGGCCGGGATCGAAGGCCGGGCCAAAGCAGACACCAAAAGCAGCCTGGTTCATATCGGGGCAGGTTTCAGGAAGCTGGCGGATATCAGACACCACCTTTAAACCGGCGAAAACTCAAAGTCGATCCAGTAGAAGGAGTTCAATACCATGTTTCAATTTCTCATCACTCTGATCTCTATCCTCGCCGGCATAATCATCGTATCTGTTCTGTGCGGGACGCTTCTGGCCGGACTTAAAATAATGAAAGGCAAGTCGTCCAAAACAAATAAAGCCGGACAGGCCGAAGAAGCAAGACTGATGCAGGAAATCTACCAGGGTCTTTCCAGGATGGAAAAGAGAATTGCCTCGCTGGAAACGATCTTGTTCGATTCGGAAAGGAAAAAATAAAATGGGGCACAGCCACTCACCTAGACGTCCTAGATTGTATCGTTCGCGCCACAAAATGATCCTCGGAGTATGCCGGGGCCTGGCCGATTACTTCAGCCTCCCCGCCTTCGGGGTCCGGGCCGCGGCCCTGGTGCTTCTCATCGCCACCGGATTCTGGCCCATAGGCGCGCTTTATCTTCTGGCCGCGCTTATCCTCAAGCCTGAACCAATATGGACTTAACACGCGGCAGCACCAGAACAGAAACCAACCCGGACCGGACAAGGAAACAATGAGATGAGACGAATTTTTGACAAAGAAAGAAAGGGGCCCTATCGCTCACGTAAAGGGATGCTGCTCGGGGTCTGCCGGGGATTGGCCGAATATCTGGATTTTTCAGTTGGCGGGCTGAGGCTTATCGTAATCGGACTGGCCATTTTCACCGGTTTCTGGCTGGTCACCGGCTTGTACATTCTGGCGGCCATCCTCATGAAACCCGAGCCGGTTCTGCCCTTCGAATCAGACGAGGATGAGGAATTCTATGACTCATACGTGAATTCAAAAAGCATGGCCCTGAATCGGTTAAAACGTAAATCAGACCACATTAACCAGCGCATTCAGCGCATGGAAGACATTGTGACCTCCAAAGAGCGTGATTGGGAAAGAAGGTTCAACGGATCAGGCGATCCACCCGGCGCTTAAAAAAAAGGAAAAAATAGAAAAAATCACGTGACGATTCATTCTGAATTTGTCACGTTTTTTTATCCGGCGAATAACCCGGACGGTGTTCAAATACTCCCGGCGCGTGGTTCCCGGCTTCACCAATCAGCGCCGTAATGACGGAAGGCAATGCCGACGCCGGTGAAAACCTGAATCCAATATTTCAACTCCAATTTTTGTGGGAAAAGTCCCGGGCATTAACAGCTTCCCTTAGATTTCGACCCGTGGTAAATTGGCCGGACCGCAAATGATAGAACCATACCTGATCTGGGCGCAGTCGTTAAAGGCGAGGTAAAATATGGCCGCATTAACCTTGAATAAAGTCGGTAAATCTTTCGGGGAGTTTATGACCACCTGCAGAATTGAGGCTATGGCGCGGGTTTTTATCTTGGCCCTTATTATTCTTTTTGGAATCCAGGTCGAATCAAAAGCAGATTCCAAAGAAGAGATGACTGAGATAGTCCAGACCAGCTCGGGTCCGATAATCGGGATGATTAAAGACAGAGTCAGAACGTTTCTTGGAATACCTTACGCCGTTCCCCCGGTTGGTTTTCTGCGTTGGAAACCTCCCGTGGCTTCTGCCATGTGGGTTAAAACGCGGCAGACAGTCAATTTTTCACCATCTTGCCCTCAACCAAGAACTGAAAGTCTGAAGAGAATGGTTAGGGGTATTGATGAAATGGATGAAGATTGCTTGTACCTGAATGTATGGGCGCTCACAAGGAAGGAGAATGAGCTTCTCCCGGTAATGTTTTGGATTCATGGCGGTGGGTTTTACTCGGGTAGTAGTTCGGAACCCAATTACGACGGTCATTATCTAGCGAGACACAAAAAAGTAGTCTTGGTGAGCGCTAATTATCGGCTGGGTGGGTTTGGCTTTTTAGCCCATCCCGCGCTGTCGGCCGAATCCCCGAACGGCAGTTCAGGCAATTATGGTCTAATGGATCTGATTTTGGCGTTAAAATGGCTGCGGAATAACATCCGGACATTTGGCGGTGATCCTAATAATATAACTATTTTCGGCCAGTCAGCCGGAGGTGTTTCCGTATGCGCATTAATGGTTTCCCCGCTGGCCAAAGGACTCTTCCACAGGGCTATTGCCCAGAGTGGGGGTCTCCCCTCAAGAATAAGATACCGAAACAGAGTTCTGCGGGGACTGGAAAGCATGGAGTCTTTGGGCAAGCAGTTGCAGGAAAGGCTTGGCCTCCAGGATGAATCCGACCCGCTTAAAAAAATGCGGGCCAGATCATGGCAGGAGGTTCTTCAGGCATCCGTGCCTTCGAGTAAAACGGCAGGAGGCGGGACATTAAATCATTTCAGTGTGGACGGCCACGTTATACCCGAATATCCACTGAAGGTATTCAGAGAAGGCCGGCAGGTTAATATTCCCTTTATGGCTGGGACTACCGCGGATGAAGGCCTTATTTTCGCTTATACTACCCGGATGAATCTGGAAAACCTGGACCGTTTCCTCCGCGTTAGATATGGTAAGAAAACGCAAAACATATTGAATTTTTTCAAGGTTACCGATGACCAGTCAGCTAGACGGGCTTACGCTGACATAATTGGTACGATCGGTTTTGTCAGGCAGGCCAAACAACATGCTCAAATGATGTCCTCCATACAATCCGATACGTATCTTTATCAATTCAGCCGGGTAACTGAAGAAGGGCGGAAAAGGAATATCGGCAGTTTTCACGCTTACGAGCTTCCTTACATCTTTCACGTAAAACCACCCTGGACAACATTCGATGATGATGATTGGCATCTTTCCGACAAGGTCGCTGGTTACTGGACCCGCTTTGCGAAGACCGGAAATCCAAATGGATCAGGCAACGTAGAATGGCCGGCGTATAAACCGGAAACGGATGAATATATGATCTTGGATCTTCCCCTTAGATCGGGACAACATCTTTCTAAAGAGGTAATAAAGTTCTTTAACAATTTATAATCGGAACATCCTCAAGTGTGCGAGATGAATTCAGGAGGAATGCAACTGTGTCTCGGCGAGATTATTTATTTTCCTTTTTTACCATCGCAGCGATTTTCACATTAATCGGTGTGCTGATCAGCCCTCAAGCGGAGGCAAGTGAGGGAGTGACGGTCAGACCCGTGCCAGTGGCTCAAAGCGGAGTCAGCGGGGAGATTACGCTTACACCCATGCAAGGCTCCTGGGAATCAGGCATGTGGCTGGCAGTAAAAATCAAAGGAGTAAAGACTATCAGGGAGCGCGCTGTTATCGTCTCAACATTTTCCGAGCCGAATTGTCCCTTTGAGGCCAGGTCCGGTCATTTCTGGGATCCCGATGACCATCTAATTGAGCACGGCGCACACTTCATGCCCGGGTTCTGGGAACGGGACGGAATGAATACCATCGAGACCGATTTCCCCATAGGCTACAAAGGAAGGGCTACACGCTGGCGTGGTTCTGATGAAAAGCCCATAATCGATCAAGTCAAGAGTGTAGGCATATTAGGATATTCTCGTACTGTACCGACCTTCATGGGCACCGTTCTGGCCTGCGCCAATCTTTCGGATGAACCGGTAAATGTG
>JAZGHI010000179.1:0-6942 GCA_036480955.1 Candidatus Adiutricales bacterium | reverse complement strand
CATGACATGTATGGTAACCATTAATCGGGACCCGCTTATTAATCCCCCAGTGGGGGTTGAATTCCCCGAAGCTTGCTTCGTCTTTCGATCGGATTTTTCCGATTGATACCTCGTGGCTTGCCGCGGAGTCGTGTATTTATTTAGTTTTGTTTTGGATTTTTTTTACTTTATTTAAAGCAAATATTTTCCTTGCCCCGGCTTTTAAAGGTTTATTCTCTTACGAGCCACCATACGGCCATGATGTTAGCAAGACAGTTTCCTTCAATTCTTGAGATTCAATACCTTAAGTTGAGCGATTTTTATCTATGTGAAGAGCCATCTTTTGAGTTAATAGATTGAAATAGCTAATCAAAAATCAAAAGGCTCCTGACGCGAGCCCAACCCAAAAGGTGACCAAAACATGATGACTGTTCCGAGCGCAAAAAGCAAGAAAACTTCCACTGAAATAAACATCATCGGGATCACCTCTGACACTCTGAACTAACGAGGGGGCTTGACACTGTTCGTCCGATATATATCCGGAATCGGGCTTTTACCGGATATCTCTCTCGCTTATGGCTTTGTTTGAAAAGCGGCTATTTCATTTGCTATTTAAACCGGCTATCTCTTTTGCTTACTACACACTCAAACTTCTTTCCTTGACAGGAAAACGCCCTTAAACTAATATCTCAGCCAAGCTTGGTTTCCAGCCCCTTTTGATCAATAAAATTCATTTTCCTCATTCTTCAGGTCCACGCCATCTTTTTCGGCTCGGCGTTCATGATGTTTTTCTGGACTCTCGAGGGGCGCTTGCCGGGAAAGTCTTAAGCGAGCCGGGCTTTCTTATCATGCGGTAAGGGAAATAAAACTTGAAAAGGTAAGGTCCATCATGACCCCATTATTGGAAATCAAAGACCTGAGAACATATTTTCACACCCAGGATGGACTGGTAAAAGCCGTGGACGGTGTCTCCTACGACCTGTACAGAGGAGAGACCCTGGGCCTTGTAGGTGAAAGCGGATGCGGAAAAAGCGTGAGCGCGCTTTCCGTACTCCGTCTAATTCCTTCCCCCCCGGGCCGGATCGTGGACGGTGAAATTTTTTTTGAAGGGAGAGACCTTCTCAAATTGAGCGAGGCCGACATCCGAAAAATTCGCGGTAACCGTATCGCCATGATTTTCCAGGAACCCATGAGTTCTCTCAACCCGGTGGTCACTATCGGCAATCAGATCGCCGAACCCATGATACTGCACAAGGGCATGAAAAAGCGGGAGGCTCTGGACGCTTGTATCAACCTCCTGACAAAAGTACATATTCCCGAAGCGAAAAGCCGTCTCAAGGCCTATGCTCATCAATTCAGCGGAGGCATGAGACAGCGGACCGTGCTGGCCATGGGCCTGGGCTGCGACCCGGACCTGATCATAGCGGACGAACCCACCACCGCTCTGGATGTGACCATCCAGTCCCAGATTCTGGAACTGCTGAAAAATCTCACCAGAGATCTGGACATGGCCCTTATCATAATCTCCCACAACCTGGGGGTAGTGGCCAGATACGCCGACCGGGTCAACGTGATGTACGCCGGGCGCATTGTTGAAAAAGCAACCGCCGTGGATCTTTATTCGGACCCCAGACACCCATACACTCTGGGGCTGATGGCTTCGGTACCCCGCCTGGATACGGACACCAGGGAGAAACTGGTACCCATTGAAGGGCAGCCGCCGGATCTAACGGCGGTTCCCCCCGGTTGTGCTTTTCATCCCCGCTGCAACTACGCCACGGAGCAGTGCGGGGAAGACCTGCCCGAGTTAAGATACGTCAGTGATGAACACCAAACAGCGTGCTGGGTTAATACCAATGAATAACCAGGAAATATTATTGGAAGTCAAGGACCTTACCGTTTATTTTCCCCTGTTTAAAGGGATTTTATTTAAAAAGAAAGTAGGGGATATCAAGGCGGTTGATGGACTCAATTTTTTTCTCCGCAAGGGAGAGACTCTGGGACTTGTGGGCGAGAGCGGCTGCGGGAAGACCACCACCGGCCGGGCCATCTTACAACTCGACCGCCCTACTTCAGGTCAGGTGATCTTTGACGGCGATGATCTTACCACCATAAAGGAAGGTGAGCTGAGGCCCATGCGCCGGAAAATGCAGATGATCTTCCAGGACCCCTTCGGTTCCCTTAATCCAAGAATCAAGGCCGGGAAGATCATTGGTGAACCGCTTCGCGCCCACCATATGACCAGGAACAAGGCCGACTACCGTGATCAGGTTAATGAACTGCTCTCCATAGTTGGGTTGGACCCGGCCATGGCCGACAGGTATCCACACGAATTCAGCGGCGGGCAGAGACAGCGGATCGGGATCGCCAGAGCCCTGGCCGTGAGGCCCTCCTTCATTGTCTGTGACGAACCGATCTCCGCTCTGGATGTCTCCATCCAGGCCCAGATCATCAATTTACTGGAGGTGCTCCAGGAGGACTTTAATCTTACCTACCTTTTCATAGCCCACGATCTTTCCGTGGTGCGGCATATCAGCGACCGGATCGCGGTGATGTATCTGGGCGACATTGTGGAAATCGCCACCAGAAAGGACCTGTACCATAATCCTCTCCAGCCTTATACCCAGGGCCTTCTGGCTGCCGTGCCCATCCCGGACCCAATACTGGAAGCAAAAAGAGAGCACGTTATTATCGAAGGAGAAGTAGCCAGTCCTTTTAACCCGCCGACCGGGTGCAAGTTCCACCCCCGCTGCCGCCAGGCGAAATTCCCCATATGCGGGGAAGAGTCCCCGGTTCTGAAAAAAGTGGAAGGTGAAGAACACTGGGTAGCCTGTAATGTTCTTAATGGCGGCGCAGCTTGAAAAGTTTTTCGCGGTCGCGATGTTGGCTAAAACCGTAACCTGTTGCTGTGCGGCCGGCGGCCTGAAAAAAGGGTTCTAAACAATTTGCGGGGAGCGATAATCAAATCACCCCCCGCTTTTGTTTTAAAGTTTGATTAATCAGGCCGGTATTGTTATTTTTTCCTTTCCATCCGGCCTGAAATGGCCATTATTTCTTTTTATCAACCCAGATATAGGATGAATAACCGGCATAATCCGTACTGCCGATGGTCCATTCCCCGTGAAAGTTCTTTATCCATGGCTGCCAGAAATTGTACACGTTTGGTCCTGGAATTTGATGTTCGTAAACCTGGTCCACGAGATACTTGGTAACCTCCTGCCACTCCGGACCGAAATCCTTCCTGTCTTTTTCCGCGGTAGCCACGGCAAAGAGTTCCCAGAGTTTCGGGTCATCGATCTGCGAGAAATTCCAGGGCGCTCCCTTTGTCCATCGCCATGATTCACGGCGCGGGCCTTGAAGGGCGCCGCCAAGTATGAAAAGATTCAGCTTGAGCCCGTACAGCTTAGAAACAAACGCGCCCGCTTCCATGACGTTGATTTTGATATCAAGGCCTATGTCTTGCCAGAAGGAGACAAGTATGGAAGCGTAATCGGCATTAACCTGCATGATTTCCAGATCGGCCTTGAAGCCCTTGGGATAGCCAGCCGCGGCCAGAAGTTTTTTGGCCTTCTCCGGTCTGAACTCAAACAGTTCCTGTGTGGATTTTGGATAATCTTTGAGTTTCATGAAGGCCGGATGATCCGGCGCGAACATACCGGAAGGCATGACCACGGAATTACCCTCGTGCAAATCCTTTAGAATAGCCGTGTGGTCTATGGCCAGCGTCATGGCCCGCCGGACCCTTATATCGGCGAAAACCCCTTCCTTGACATTGAACTGCAGTTTCCTGCTGACCCATGGGATGCCGCCGGTGGTTTTGAGTTGAGGGCTGGATTTCAGGATTTCCTCCGCGTCGCGCCAGGGAACCCCGTGCACGATATCGATTTTTCCGGTCCTAAGCGCGGCCCAGCGCGTGGAATCATCGGTAATGATCATGGTGGTGAATCCGTCGATAAAGGGTACTTTCCGGCCGCTTTGGTCCGTCTCCCAATAGTCGGGATTCTTCTCATACACGATTTTGTTGCCCGGGATATAATTTTTGATCATAAACGGGCCGTTGCCGACCACGGTTTTCCAGTCATCCAAATTCCCGTATTTTTCCACCACCTCCCGCGGGGTTATACGGTACCAGTCATCCAGGGTGAAAGCCGCCCGCATGTCCGCTTTGGCCAGTGTCCATTCAAAGGTGTATTTATCGATGGCCTTCATGGAAATGGGCTTGGCGGCCATGGTTGGCACACCGGAGTCCTTGGTGTCCAGCATCCGCTGGTAACCCCATACAACGTCCTCGGCGGTCACCTCCCGGCCATTCATGGGGGCTTTATTGTGCCACTTTATTCCTTTATTGAGGTGATACCTGATCGTGGCCGGGCCCGTTATCTCCCAACTTTTGGCCAGACCCCGCGTATTGAATTCATGCGGGGCTATGGAAGGGTATAGATATGAGGTTTCATTCGAGCCGGCCGGTCCCCGGTAGAAATCTCCCCGTTTTAAGGCCAAAAGAACAGGGTGAAGATGGGCGTAATTCCTGGCGTGAATGGGGTCCCAGCCCTCGCCAAGATTTGTGGTCCGGGAAATTGTAATATGCCCCCCGCGTATTGGCTCGGCCTTGCCGGCGGACATCACCAGACCGGAAAAACCAATCGTCAGGATTAATCCCAACAACAACACACCACTTACTGACAACCATATTGTCTTCCGTCTCATTTTGTCTCTCCTTTCGTTTAATTATTTTTATCATTGCCATTGAGGGCGAACCTGAGGGAGCGGAACCTCTTTTTCTTCCGCTCATCCTCCTGCACCACACCTCCGTAGCGTCCCGAACTACCTCTCAGCCTTGGATCCAATATGTCTCTCACCGCGTCCCCCAGCATATTGACACCGAACACTACAATGGCCAGGGCCAGACCGGGCCAGAGCGCCATCCAGGGGGCGGTGAGCATAAACTGCCGCCCGCTGCCGCTGAGCATGCCGCCCCAGCTGGGGGTTGGAGGAGGAATACCGAATCCGAGGAAACTGATACTGGCCTCGGCAATAATCGACGCTCCCATCACGAGGGTGAACAAAACAATGATGGGGGCCGTCACATTGGGCAGGATGTGCCGGACAAGAATCCATATTTTACGAATGCCGACAGACCTGGCCGCTTCCACATACGCGTTTTCCTTAACCCCTATAACAGCGCTTCTGACAATCCTTGAACTGCCGATGCCGTACAGCACACCCAGGACCACTATCACCTGGATCAAACCCGGCCCCAGGATGGCCATGACCGCCAGGATGATGAACATGGGGGGGAAACTCATCCAGGCATCGACAAACCTCTGAACCACAAGATCAATTTTGCCCCCGAAATACCCGCTGACCAACCCGATGACCGTGGCTAAAAACGACGCGATTACTGAAGCGCCCAGACCCACGTACATTGATATCCGGGCTCCGTAGACGATCCGGCTGAGCAGGTCCCGGCCCATGTTATCCGTTCCCAGCAGGTACTTGATGGTCGGCGGGTCGAAGGTATCCCTGAGGTGTATTTTATTGAATCCAAAAGGGGCCAGAAAATCGGCAAAGACACCGACAAACAGCAGTACCAGCACGATTATGGCCCCGATAAGCCCCAAAGGTTTCTCTTTGACCAGCCTTACTACCAAATCGCCCAGCAGGGATTTCCTCCATTGTCCCTCCCGGAATCTCTTCCATATTCTTTTAAAACGCCCGGCCATAATCCGCTTTTCCTTTTTACTTGTATGCTGTTCTGGGATCTAAAAGGGTATAGATCAGATCAACTATCAGGTTGATCACAATTACCGCCGTGGCGATGAATATAATTATCCCCGAAATTATCGGATAGTCCCTTTTATTGAGGGCCTCGATAAGGAGCAGGCCTATGCCGGGCAGGGTGAATATCTGCTCGATGATAACCGAGCCCGCAATCATGATGGGGATGGACATTCCCACCATGCTGACCACCGGGATGAGCGCGTTTTTCAGGGCGTGCTTCATGACCACCGCCCTCTCCGTGAGTCCCTTTTCCCAGGCCGTTCTGATGTAATCCTGCCGCAGCACCTCCAGCATCATGGTGCGCGTCATCCTCATGGTCCCGCCCGACATAACCATGCCCATGATCGAGGCCGGAAGTATGAATTGCTTGAAGTTCCCGAAAAAGTCCTGCCTTAGCGGGATGAGATCGACCGGCGGCGACCAGTTCAGCCATATCGAGGGGTAGACCACGACCATGGTTCCGATCCAAAAACTGGGGACTGAGATAAAAATAATGGCAATGGTGCGGCCAAGATAGTCCCCGCGAGTATCCTGGCGAACCGCCGCAAAAGTGCCGATGGGCAGGGCTATCGAGAGTCCCACCACCAGGGCAAGGAATCCAAGTTCCGCGGTAATGGGAAGTCTCTGCATTATGCTTCTCATTACAGGTTCCCGGGTCCACAGAGATTTGCCGAGGTCGCCATGAAGGATACCCCCAAACCACTTGACGTATTGGATATGAATCGGCTCATCCAGCCCCATGGCCTTTTGAATCTCCTGGCGGGTGGAATAAATGTCCGTCCCGGAACCGGCCATCTCGGCGATCATCTGGTCTATAACACTGCCCGGAATTAACCGTACGGCAAAGAAAACCGTCATGGTCACCAGAATAAAGGTTGGTATCATCAGTAATACTCGTCTGACAATATAAGCCCGCATATATTTCCCCTAGCGGCCCTGGCGAATTTTACCCGAATGATCCGAAATTCTTTTAGAGGCCGTTATTATTACTGCGCTAACATTCACTCTTACTAAAATGAGTGCGACACAGTGTACAAAAGTGCAATTAATAATGGTTCTTCTCCAATTTAGTTGGAGAACAGGGTTCGAGGATTCAAGGGGTCAAGGGTCCAAGCGTTTGTTCAAGCGTTTGTACACCAACGATTTTATCAGCGCTTTGAGCATCCTTTCAACTTCCTCTGT
>JAZGHI010000178.1:0-16501 GCA_036480955.1 Candidatus Adiutricales bacterium | reverse complement strand
CCCTGGCGACCTTGTTAACCGGTATAATCCTCTCCATGGGTTTTGGGCTGGCCGGGACGGCTCTTTTTTTAGGCTACGGTCTTCTGGCCGCGGTAATGGCCGAGAGTTTTGCCAGGCGACTTACCCCCGAGAAAATAGTCGGCTACTCCAGCGCGGCCATTTTGGGATTCGGCCTTATAGTGCTCATTATTTTGAGCTTTTCCAACGGTCAGAATCCTTGGGTTTACGGCCGGAATATGATTAAGGGTCACGTCCAGGTAACTTTTAAGCTCTACCAGGAACTTACGGACGAGATGCAGCGAAGCCGCGTATCACCAGACCGCGTCGAGGGAACCGTATCTGTAACACCTGAAGGCCAGGACAAGCCTGCGGTCGCTGACACAGGCCCGGACCAAGCCAGTATGGAAACACCGGGGTTGGAAAAGTTAACCAGCGCATTCGTGCTCATCTTTCCGGGTTTAATTATCATGGGGGTTCTTCTACTTGTCTGGTTCAATTTTATGGCCGCCAGAATAGTGCTTGCCAGGAAAGAATCCTTACCGGCTTACCTGGCTGATCTGAAAAAATGGAAGGTTCATGAAAACCTGATCTGGTTTGCCATCGGGTTCGGTTTTTTGGCCATACTGCCTGTTTCCCCTCTAAGGGGAATCGGTGTTAATGGCCTGATGGTTCTGAGCCTGGTTTATTTTTTTGCCGGGCTCTGTATAGTAGCCTACTGGTTTGACATGAAAACCGTGCCTTATTTTTTACGGGTGCTGACTTATTCACTGATAGCCTTGCAGCAATATCTGGGCCTGATTGTGATCGGACTCGGATTGTTCGATCTCTGGTTTGACTTCAGGAAGCTGAAAAAAGTCGACGCGGGATTCCAGGCCTGATGAGCGGTTGAGAGTGTTGGCCACAGAAAGGTCCGCAAGGTAAACTTAATTGCGTTGGAAAATAATTTTAGATATAGAATGAGTTAAAGAGGAGCTATACTATGAGAGTCATTTTAACAGAGGATATCGACTCCCTGGGCCTGGCTGGCCAGGTGGTGGAAGTATCCCGGGGTTACGCCCGAAATAAACTGATTCCGGGTAAGTTGGCCGTGGAGGCCACCTCAGGCAACATGAAGGTCTTTGAAAAAGCCAGGACGGAATTCGAAATTCGGTCCCTCAAGGAGAAGGAGCGGGCCGAAAAGCTGGCTCGAGAGATCGAGGAAATCACCCTGACTATCTCTCAGAAGGCCGGTGAGAAAGGCAAACTCTACGGCTCAGTCACCAGTCTCGATCTGATCCAGGCCATGACCGAACAGGGAGTAGAATTCGACCGGCGGAAGATCAGACTGCCTGAACCGATTAAAGCCCTGGGAGATTTTGAAGTCCCGGTCAGACTTCAATCGGAAGTAACGGCTATTATCAAAGTATCGGTTGTTAAGGCTGAGGAATAAATAGTCTTTACATTGGCTTCAAAGCAAGGTTTAATTGTTATTACGGAACAGGTGGTGCGGACTTAAAGACAGAGAGTTTTATCAGAGCGAACTTGTTTTATATCTTTAATAATCTCAATAGATTGCGCTTAGATTCTTAAAAAAGGGTAAGATTTGGCGGAGAGAGCGAGTTCGGCGGAATCCAGGGTAAATGGGGCTGGTTCCGCCAGATCAAAAGTAGAGGAGATAAAACTCCCTCCGCAGAACCTCGAGGCTGAACAGTCCGTCCTGGGCGCCATACTCAATTTCGCGGGAGTACTTGATCTAGTTACGGGAGAGAACCTTCAAAGAAACGATTTTTACCGCGATGCCCATGGACTGATCTACGAGGCCATGTTGGTTCTCTCAGATAAAAGCGAACCGGTAGACCTGATAACCCTTTCAGATACTCTCAAGAATAATGGGGCGTTGGAGAAGATTGGCGGTCCGGCCTACTTGTCTGAACTGGCCGACGCCGTGGGTACGGCGGCCAACGCTGGACACTACGCTCGCATAATTCGCGAAAAATCAGTACTGAGAAAGCTCATCGACAAATCCGGCCAGATTTCGGAACAGTGTTATGTTTCCGCCAGCCAAGTCGACCAGGTGCTCGATGATGCGGAAAAAAGCATTTTTTCCATCCGTGACGCGCGCATCAAAGGCGCTCTTCAGTCGGTGGACAGCCAGGTCTTGAACGAGGCTATCCAGATCATCGAAGAGCGGTATGGCAGCGGCGGGTCAATCATTGGCGTGCCCACGGGGTTCAAAGACCTGGACACGCTGACCTCAGGATTTCAGCCCTCGGATTTGATAATTCTGGCCGGGCGTCCTTCCATGGGTAAGACCTCGCTGGCCTTGAACATCGCCGTGAATGCCGCTATCCCCAGGGAAAGGGACATTAAGGAGGGCAACCCGTACAGTGTGGCTTTCTTCTCCCTTGAAATGTCCCAGAATCAACTGATCTTACGCCTCCTTTGCGCCCTGGCCCAGATCGACTTGCACTCCATTCGTATAGGCCGGTTGCGCGATACTGATTGGCCGGCCCTCACCGAAGCCGCGGGCAGACTCCAGGACGCCCCTATATACATCGACGATACCGGAGACATCAGTGTGCTTGAAATTCGGGCCAAAGCCCGCCGGCTCAAATCCAGGCTCATAGCCCAGGGCCAGGATTTGGGGATGGTCATTGTAGATTACCTGCAGCTGGTGAGAGGTTCCGCCGAATACCGTGAACAGGAAATCTCCGAGATAAGCCGCTCGCTCAAGGCTTTGGCCAAGGAACTTAGCCTGCCGGTCATAGCCCTGTCTCAGCTTAACCGGCAGGTGGAAAATCGCCCGGACCGCCGTCCCATCCTGGCCGATCTTCGAGAATCAGGGGCCATTGAACAGGACGCGGACGTAATCGCCTTTGTCTTTCGGGAAGAGCTTTATAAACCGGACAATGAAGAACTGAGGGGCAAAGCTGAACTTATTGTGGGTAAACAGAGGAACGGGCCGACCGGCAAAATCCCTTTGACCTTTATCCATTCATGCACCCGTTTTCGAACGGCGGCCAGCTTTGATGAGGATTTTTAAATATCGTACCGGCGCGTTACTTAAGAGAATTGGTCCCGGCCGCTAGCAGGAGTTGTTAGCCATCAGCAGGATTGAAGGCCAGACAAGCGGGCTGAAGGCCAAACAGATTAACAGTATCCGGCGGTTGCTGAAGCGCCGGGTGCGGCCCGAACTCCTGATCAGTCTCGAATTGGCCAGGGAAATATCTGAACTCACGTTGGACATCGGGCGACAGATAGGATTGCTTCTTAATCGTGCCGGGACCGTCAGCGAGGTAATCATCGGCGACAGCAATGGCCTGGTTCTACCTGTAATCGGCCGCGAGAGAGGCGGACTGACTCGCTTAAAAGGATTGCGGCTGATCCACACTCATCTAAGAGGCGAAAACCTTACCCAGGACGACCTGAATGACCTGGCCATGCTCCGGTTGGACATGGTGGCCGTTATCCTGGTGGGAGAAGACGGATTTCCACGGCACATTGAAGCGGCCCATCTCCTTCCGGCCAACGACGGAGACCAGACTATGGCCTTCATGTCGGGGCCGAATGTGACCAGCCTGAACTTGGATTTTACCTCTTTCATCCGCTCTCTGGAATACGAGTTTACCCGGACTCAGAGCGAGGTACAAATCACCGGGTCCGGTGAAAGGGCCATTCTCATAAGCGTTTCCGCCGCCTCCAGGTTCGAAGCCGAGGAACATCTGGACGAACTCGAGGAGTTGTCCCGAACAGCGGGTCTGGAGGTGCTGGACCGGATTCTCCTCAGGCGGCGCGAGAATCGGTCGTCGCGTCTACTCAGCCGGAATCGGCTCAGCAGACTTACCATTCGTGCCTTTCAACTGGGCGCGGACCTGATAGTATTCGACCAGGACCTGAGCCCGGTTGAAATCGCGCGGCTGGCCGACCTTACCGAACTGAGAATCATAGACCGTACTCAGCTTATTTTAGATATCTTCGCCCAGAGGGCCCGGACCAGGGAAGGCAAGATCCAGGTCGAGATGGCCCAGTTGAATTATTTGCTGCCCCGTTTGATAAAGAAGGCCACGGCCATGTCCCGTCTGACCGGCGGTATCGGCGGCCGTGGACCGGGGGAGACTAAACTCGAAATCAACCGCCGCCGGGTCAGGGACCGGATTACTCGATTAAACAAGGAACTGAAGACTATTAAGTCCCAGCGCGGACGGCACCGGGCCCGGCGCGCGCGTGAGGGGTTGCCGATAGTCTCTATCATAGGTTATACCAACGCCGGAAAATCAACCCTGCTCAATAATCTGACCAACAGCCGGGTAACGGCCGAAAATAAGCTCTTTGTCACTCTCGATCCCACCAGCCGCCGTCTAAGGTTTCCAAAGGACAGGGCCATCATAATCACCGATACGGTTGGTTTCATCCGCGACCTGCCGGCAGAACTTATCGAGGCCTTCGCGGCTACACTGGAAGAACTTTCCAGCGCGGACCTGCTTCTTCACGTAGTGGATGTTTCTAATCCCCGGTTCCAGGAGCAGATAGAAACAGTGGAAAATCTTCTGGTAAAGCTAGGCCTCTCAAGGGCCCCCATCCTTAGAACATTAAATAAAATTGACTTGATCGACGATGACAAGATTCCGGGCCTGGTCAACAGGTACAAGGCCGTGGCCCTGTCAGCCCAAGACCCAAAGACCTTTCCCCCTCTGATTGAAAAACTTCAGAATATGCTGAACTGGAGCGACGTGCCACCCGCTCAGCGTCTTGCTTCCTCATCTGCTTCAGCCGGGTTGTAAGAAGAGTTTGTTTCATAAAATCTTGGACCTTCGGCGGAATTAGTGCTATTCTGGGCGCATGTAGATACAGAATCATATTTACCTAGAGAGTCGACTGGTGCGCGGAGACAGGATTTTTCGAATTATCGCTCTTATCGTTTTATGTACCCTGGTGTATTATTTCAGCTACGATCAGGGCCGGCGTGCCGGAAAACCCAAAATGGAAAGGATTCAACAAAACCTGGCCGCCAAGGAAAGAGTAATCCAGACCCTGGCCGTCGAAGTGGGTCGTCTGAAGGGAGAGTTGCGGAGGCGCGAGAAGAGGTTGGAGCAGCCGGATCAACCTTCGGCCGCGCTGAAACGTCTCAAAGAAGAGACACGCGTAACGATCAGACTTGGAGCATCCCGGATTCTCTTCGACCAGCGCCTTGTCGTGGCCTGTCTGGACATTAACCGGGACAAGAAGCAAGCGGCCCTGCAGTTAAATTTCGTTCGGGAAGAAAGAATACTTCCGGTCCTGGTTAAAATCGGCCAGAGCGTCCATTTCGATCTGAATGAACGAAAGTACGCCATGATCCTGGATGATCTCCGTTCCAACACCGTGGTTCTAAAGATAATCGAGCAGCCATAATACTCAACGTCCATGGACAGCGACTTAGATAAAATCCTTAAAAATCTACAAGAGGTGTTGGAAAATACCAGGACCAAGGTTGAGGCGCCTCCGCTGTATATGGATCAGGAAGGTGTTCTGTACCTCTTTCAAACGTTAACCGGCCTGAGCAGGCCGCCTTCGCTTGGCACCGATTATAACCGAAGCGGTACACCCAGAATCAGCCTGGAGCAGGGCCCGGGCCTGGAGCCGCCCATTCACCTCGTTTACCAGGCCGTTCTGCCGATATTGAAGAAAAAAATGCCGCTGGTTTCAAAGGCGGAGGATCTGACCGGAATGGCGCACGAGTACGCGCGAATCAGGGGAGTTTTATCCGGTACCCGCTTCCCGGACGGCAGGTCGAATCTGGAAATTAGATTTGCCGATATCAGGTGCCTTTTGTTTTACACCAGAGAAAAATTCAGTTCCATGATCCAGCCTCTGCTTCAAAACGACCGTTATTTTTCACTCGAATGTCAGGTAGAGGCCCTGGTTTACATCCAGGGACCGGTGCAAAAATCGATTTTTTACCACCATACTTACGGTGATGACAAGGAGCACGCCTGGTTGCCTTCGGTGCCGGTGGTTATCAAGTCCGATGTGTAAACGGTTTTTAATACTGAAAGGTATTTGCTGATGGCTCTTTTGATATTTCTCTTTCTCCTCGTGCTTTCGGTCTCTTTTCTCTGTTCGTTGCTGGAGGCTACGATCCTGTGCACCACCCATTCCCACGTGGCCCTGCTCGAAAAGCGCGGCTTACGAAGCGGACAGATACTATTCAAGCTCAAGTCGGAAATTGACCGGCCTCTGGCGGCCATCCTGACTCTGAACACAGTGGCCAACGCCATGGGCTCGGCCGGGATCGGAGCCCAGACGCTCTCCCTGTATGGAAGCAAATGGGTGGCCTTGGCCTCGGCAATTCTGACTTTCAGCATCCTGGTGTTGTCGGAAATAATCCCAAAGACCCTGGGGGCCGTCTATTGGAGACAGTTGGCCCCAACAGCGGCTTATCTTATTCGAGGCCTCATATTTATTACCTACCCTCTGGTAATCGTTTTCGAGGCCGTCTCTAGTATTATTCGAACAGGCGCAACATTGCGCAGGATAACACGGGAAGAAGTTATTGCCGCGGCCGAGATCAGCGAAGACGAGGGTGAGCTGCTCAAAAGAGAACAGCGGGTGATCAAAAACCTCCTGCGCCTGAATAGAGTTTACGCCCGTGACATTTTAACCCCCAGGTCGGTCATGTTTGCCCTGCCAAAGGATACCACCATCGGCCAGGCCATTGATGAAAATGCCCCTATTCGGTTTTCCCGGATTCCGATTTACGGCGAGAAACTGGATGACATAGAGGGTATGGTTTATCGTCTGGAACTTCTGGAAAGATACTCGCGCGGGCAGACCGAGAAACAGCTCGAGTCTATTTCCCACCCTTTAAAGGTGGTCCCTGATACTAAATCCGTGACCGAAATCATGGACGATTTTATCGAGCAACGCGAGCATCTTTTCCTGGTGGTGGATGAGTACGGTGGAACAGAGGGCATCATCACCCTGGAGGACGCGATCGAGACGTTGCTCGGGGTAGAGATTGTGGATGAATCCGACACGGTGGAGGACATGCGCGAATACGCCCGCCAGCGTTGGGAACGCTTAAAAAAAGACGGGGAATTCAGCGATTGAGTCCAGGCTGTTTTTCCCCCGCGCCCACACCAAATGTGATGTCCCGCCTTTATGGGGTGCAACCAGGCCGGTAACCGGCCTTAACGGCCGGAAATTAAATTTTAATCTCTATTGATATTTTTCGCGGCGTTGCTTACGGGCAGACCGTTTCCAATCCGGATCACCCTTTCCCTTCGATCTTTTGCTCCTCTTCATCCGCCGTCCCGGATCTGGATCGCGTTCCGGATCGAGCAGAAAAGAGCCCGGGGTTGGAGACTGTGTTGGGGTGGGCGCGGGCTTCTTTTTTTCAGGAACCGGTTTTTCTTTTGGCAGCGGAGGGCCTGAGAACAAGTCCGGGGCTATTTTTTCGACGAGAAACACACTTTCACTCAGACCAAAAAACCGTGTACCCCGCTGGTAAGCCTTTTCGGCCAGGATGGTGAGCAGTATCGGCTGCCGGTCGCGGCGTTCTCCCACTCTTAGGGCCATCTCCTTTTCAGAGTACAAGGCAACCCACGGGCTCCCGGCGGGGAGAAGACCGTATTTCAATATGGCGGGATAGGCCCGGCGTCTGGCCCCGAAGTAGAGAAGCGCTGGTGGAGCCACTTCCGGCCTGGGCCCTAAATCCAGTCTGGTAACCTCGGGACTGACGCGGATCATTTTATCCGTGAACTCGATTCCGAGTTTATTGTTCTCCAGAGTGATGGGCTGGAGATGGCTCTCCCGGACGAAAGTCCAACCCTCTTCCTCGTGGAGGGCTTGTATAAGTTCTTTTTTCGGCACGAATCCTTCTTCATCCGGCACGAGCCCGAATTCATCCGGGTGGTGACCCAGGACATAATTCAGCATGCGGATCAGGCTTTCCCTTTGCTGTTTCTGTTTTGGCATACTAGGGAGAGGCTATCATATTGCCTGCCATAAAAAAAGGGCGGTTTTGAGAACCGCCCTTTTTGGATATGGAGTTAAAATTTTAATGGACTTTTACTTCGATCCTTTTAGGCTTGGACTCTTCTTTCTTTGGAAGAGTTACGTCCAATATACCCTCGCTCATGTCGGCTTTGACGCCATCGCTGGATACGTCTTCCGGGAGACGGAAAGTACGTGACCATGTTCCATAACAGCGTTCCTGGATGAGATATTTCTCTTTCTTCTCTTCCTTCTGGCCTTCATGATGTGCCGTCATTTTGAGATATCCGTCATTAACCTCGATGTCCACCTCATCTTGCTTAAATCCCGGCAGATCGGCTAGAACATGATACTCGTTGTCGTTTTCGCTCACATCAACCCGAGGTGTCATGGTCGAACTTTCTTCGCTTATCCCTTCACACATGTACGGTTTAAAAAAATCTTCATAAAACCTTCTATGAGGAAAAAGTCCTCTAAACGGTTCATAAATTGTAAGAGCTGTCATCTTTCTTCTCCTTTTCAGCAAATTCTTTCAGTTTTAAAATAAGTCCGGCTTTATTCTTGTCAACCCCTGATAGGAAGGTTAAGGTGATTGACACCCGATTAGTGTTGGGATATTGTAACGTTATGGTCGATCAGGAACCAGAAGATCTAAAAGATAATAAGGGAATACAGGACTCCGGGGATATTTCGAGTGACGACCGCCTGTTGCCGGTGTCGAAGCCCCCTGCGGAGGCTCCGGCTGAGTATGATCCACTCCGGCGCTATCTGTATGAAGTGGGGAAATATGGCCTTCTCACCCGGGAGGAAGAGCTGGAACTGGCCGTAAAAGTCCGCGAGAATCAAGATCAGGACGCGGCCTACAGACTGGTTACTTCAAACCTCAGGCTTGTGATTAAAATCGCCATGGATTTCCACCGGTCTTGGATGAGAAATCTCCTGGATCTCATCCAGGAGGGCAACGTCGGCCTGATGAAGGCTGTTTCCAAGTTCGATCCTTACCGTGGAGTGAAATTCTCATATTACGCCTCGTTCTGGATTAAGGCCTATATCCTTAAATCCATCCTCGATAACTGGCACCTGGTTCGGATTGGGACCACACAGGCTCAGCGGAAGCTGTTCTTTAACCTGAAAAAGGAGAAAGAGAGGTTACAGAGCCAGGGTTTCGAGCCAAGCCACAAGCTCCTGGCGGAGAAACTTCAAGTCTCCGAAGCCGACGTGGTTGAGATGGACCAACGCTTAAAAGGCCGTGAAGTCTCTCTGGACGCTTCCATCAGGGATAACGAAGGGGAGACGCATTTGAGTTTCCTGCCGGCTGATGGCCAGGATGCGGACGAGGTTCTGGCGGAAAGGGAGATCAAAGAGCTTTTCCATCAGAAATTGGTCGATTTTCGGCGAACACTCAACGAACGGGACTTGGATATACTGGAACAGCGTATTCTGTCGGAAGAACCGTCGACACTCCAGGAAATGGGAGAAAAACACAATATTTCCAGAGAGAGGGTCCGGCAGCTGGAAGTGAGAATAAAAAGGAATATCGCCAGCTACCTGATGAAAGAAATCCCGGAACTCAGCAAGGATGACTTCCTGGCCGTGATCGGAGTGGAGGAATAGCCGCTTGAGGTATGAGGGCACTGTATTTCGGCCGCCCAGTGAGGCCGGAAGTCTGCTTATCCAGGCCACCATCGGGTGTCCGCACAATAAATGCCGATTCTGCGGAATGTATAAGGAAAAACGTTTTAAGATCAGGCTGTTAAGGGATATCCACGAAGATCTTGACCGGGCCCGGGAATATTACGGCCCGTATATACGGACCTTGTTTCTGCCGGATGGAAACACGATTGCTATGAAGGCCTCGAGCCTGGTTAGTATCCTCGAAAAGGCCAGAGAGAATTTTCCGCACCTTGAAAGGATCACTGTTTATGGATCGGCCCGGTATTTATTGCTCAAAAAGCCGGAGGAATTGAAGAAATTAAAAAAAGCCGGTCTCTCGCGAGTGCACATGGGGCTCGAATCGGGAGATGATAAGACTCTGGAATTAATGGAAAAAGGGGCAACGGGCGCTGAAAGCGTATTGGCCGGGAAAAAGGTCACTGAGGCCGGTATTGAATTGTCTGTTTATTATCTCCTCGGATTGGGCGGACGCGAGCGGCTGGCGGAACATGCCGGACACAGCGCGGAAGCCATCAACGCCATGGGACCGGATTTCATCCGCATCCGGACTTTACGCGCGTCAAGGGGCACACCTCTTTATGAGGACGTCCTGGAGGGCCGATTCCAAGTTCCTTCACCCCAAGAGGCTCTCGAGGAGCTGAAGATACTTGTGTCCGGCCTGGAGGGTTCTTCCATGCTCCTCAGCGACCATATATCGAATTGTCTTAATCTTACCGGTGAGTTACCGGGCGATAAAGAAGAATTACTCAACGAAATCGAAGAAACGCGTATCCGGAGGGGTTCGCGGTTTACACGGAGTCTGGAGGTCATTTAGACGGCCGACGAACCGCGCGTCAACTTTCACACGCATATGGTAAAATTAAACTGTAAGGCCTCTTCAGTATAATACCAGGAAGGAATAGATATTGTTTTTGGTCAGTAATAGAAACCGGCGGTTCCTCATGGTCCTGTCGGTCTCAAGCATAATTTTTATAACAGCTAGTTCAGGGCTGGTCTCAGGTCCTGTCTGGGGTGAAGAAACGCCCGACGGAGGCATCTCAATCGAAGGCGCGCCCCGGACCCGTCTGCCTTGGGCGGCGTCCTATTATTATTATTTAATGTCACAGCTCGCTCTGTCCTCCGGCCAGACAAAAGCCGCCCTCGAATATTTGAACATGGCCAGGGAAGTCGATCCGGATTCACCCTTTCTCGAGCTAGAACTGGCTCATCACTATATCCGGATCGGCCGGGGAGCCAAAGCATTGGAGCATGTCCGTGAGGCGATAAACCTGGATCCTGAGTACGGACCGGCCAGGATGCTATTAGCCGGACTCTTGAAGGCCATGGACCGGCACTCAGAAGCCATGGAAGAATATTTGACCTTGCTGAAAGTAAATCCGGAGGACGGTAAAGCCCTTTTACAACTGGGTACGTTATACTTTCAACTTGAACAGTTCGAACAGGCTAAAGAGGTCTTAACACGGTTGACCGTAAAACAGCCGGAATCATATCAAGGATTCTACCACCTCGGACGGATCGCCCTGGCTGAAGGGCATGCGGCTGAGGCGGTTGAGCGTTTTAAGGAAGCGCTGAAACTGGTCCCGCATTTTGAACCGGCGGTTTACGAACTGGCCGCTGTTTATGAAAATCAAAACAATATGGAAGAGGCCGAAAGCCTGTACAAGGCATTGATACGGCGGCGTTCCTCTGAAATCAGGGCCAAAGTGCTGTTGGGCAGGCTCTATTTAAGGCAGGGAAAAAAGAAAGAGGCCATAGAATTATTTGACAGCATAAAGACACGGGCGCCGAAATCACACAATATCCCCCTGAGGATAGGGTTGATTTATTTCGAACAGAACCAGTTTGATGAGGCTATTCAGGAGCTGGAGCTGGTCATTCAAGATGATCCAAAAAACGACCAGGCCCGGTATTATCTTGGCGCGGCCCATGAAGAGAAAGAGGATTTTAAAAAGGCGGCTGATATCTATTTGGGTATCCAGCCAGACTCGCGGTTTTTTATCGATTCACGGCTCCGGCTGGGGCAAGTCCTGAGTGAACTCGAGGACCTGCCGAGGGCCAAAAAACTGACTGAAGAGGCGATCTCGAAGAAGCCGGACGCGGCCCTGCTTTATCTCTCCCTGGCTATAATATATGAGAAGGAAGAGGAACTGGCGGGGGCCAAAGAAGCCGTGGAGAGGGGTCTGAAACGGGTTCCGGAAAATCCGGGTCTTAATTTTCGTCTGGGTGTCATCCTGGACAAGCTCAAAGATAAGGCCGGATCCATCGCGTTGATGAAACGGGTCATTGAACTGAACCCTGAACACGCGGAGGCCTTAAATTACCTGGCCTATACCTGGGCGGAAATGGGCCAGGAGTTGGACCAGGCTCTCGATCTGGCGAGGAAAGCGGACAAAATCCGGCCCGACAGCGGTTTTATCCTGGACACTATCGGCTGGGTCTACTATCAGCAAGGCGACTACAATTCAGCCCTGGAATATCTCAAACGGGCGGTGAGGCTGATGCCCGATGACCCGGTGATAAACGAACACTTGGGGGACGTCTATGAAAAATTAAAGCAGTATGAAAAAGCTTTTGAAGCCTACAACCGGGCTAGAGACTTAGAGCCGGATGACGATGAGCGGATCAGGAATAAAATTCATAACTTACCTTAAAAAATGTTGCTAAAGGCAGCCATCATTCTTTTTTATTAATAACCAGGTTTCGCCTGTTTGTACTTGTCAGAGCAATTACTTTGCCTGTTAGGATGACGGCTCCATCTAAGTCTGCTTTTAAGAAATAAGAATGTAACTTGTTGAAATCATTAGATACTAATTTTTCCTTTACGGGGACAGAAACAACCGGGGTCCCTCGAATACCAGAGTGTGCTGATATATTCAGGCAATGTTTGAACGTTAGCGCGCGCCGCGCCGCGCCCCTGGCACAGGAAACCGTTTCTGTTACAAAATTACCGCTGTTCCCGCGGTTGGGCTGTTTTTAACAGCCATGATCTAGATGCCGACTTTTACTTATTAATCGGAATATTTTCACCATAAACCCTCCGAACCTTCCGGATTCCGGCAATTAAGGTTTTACAACTGCGAAAAACAATTAGAAAATCCGCTTTCCGTCTTTTCTTTCTGTTCACCGGCCGATTATTCAGCCGGATAACAATAATTATCCTGTGCCTGACCTTCATTTCCTGCGCTCCATTCCCTCCCACAACCGGCCAAAGAGACTTGCCCGAGGCATCGGCTATATTAAATCAGCTGAAGCGGCAGGAACAAAGTCTGAAGGCCTACGCCGGGCACGGCCGCCTGAAGTTTAAAAGTCCTCAGCGGAGCTTTGTGGCGAATGTCAGTCTGGCCGCTATAATGCCGGACCGTTTTTGGTTGAGCGTCACGGATTTTTTTGGCCGTTCGGTCCTGACTTTGTCGGTTAATCAAGGCAGATTTAATCTTCTGGACCATCAAGAGGCCAAGCTGTTTTCAGGCCGGGCCAGCCGGAAAAACCTGAATTATCTTCTCTCCACCGGGTTGGAATTAAAGGAACTGCTCGATCTTTTTGCCGGTGGATATTTTATATCCTCACCCGAACGGTTGGAACTTACCCGGTCGGATGACGGGTTCATACAATTAAAGCTGTTTGAGGCCGGCAGCCTGATGGTTCAACGGATTTATCTGACGCCGTTGAACATGAGGGTAGTCCGCATCGAGAGGAGTTTAATGGGAGAGGATCCGTTTCTTGAGGTCAATTATTCCAATTATCAACGGCTTAACGGCCGGGACGTACCGTTCCGCGTTGAAATGGCAACCCGGGGGAGCTTTACGGAACTGACCCTTAATTACAAAGGTTTCGAGCTGAATCCAGGATTGGACACGGATATGTTTACCCTTAAAATACCGCCTGAAATTGAGGTAGTACACGTCGGAAGTTAAAGCATGGCTTTAATGTTTGCCGCGGACAACATGCTAGGGGGATTGGCCAAATGGCTTCGCCTATTAGGTTTCGATACCTATTATCTGCCGGAGGGCCTGGAAAAACCCATGCCGGACCGAATCCTTCTTACCTGCCGCTCGTCCCGGCCGCACCAGCCCCGTCTGAAAGGATGGTTGGATATTATCCATCTCTCTTCAAACAATACCCAAGCCCAGCTTAAGGAAACAATCGATAAGCTTCATTTGGGTAAAGAGGATTTTAAACCCCTGAGCCGGTGCAGTATATGCAATCATTTGCTTGAAGACGCGTCAAAAGAGGATGTTGCGTCTCTGGTCCCGGAATATGTCTTGGCCGGCCATACAGAATTTTCAAAATGCGGCCTCTGCGGCCGTATCTATTGGCCCGGTACTCATCATGGCCGGATGATGACGCTAATCAGTGATCTTTAACCGCTCCTTTTCCCGAAATTGATGGATATCCTGATAATAAATCCCCGGCTGGGTTTAATGACCGGCTAGGGCCTCGCTTGACATGCTCAAGTCTTATGTGAAATGAATTATGGAAACGGTGCGTCCGCCTGGCCCGGATAGTAACAGTTACAATCTCGAACAAGTGAAAGGGAATCTTTATGAAGAACCGTCCGCATATCCTTCTTTTTAATCCAGACCAATGGCGGGGAGACACCCTGGGTCATATAGGCAATCCGGCCGCGGTAACTCCAAACCTGGACCGGCTGGTGGCCGAGGAAGGGGTCTCATTCAGCAACGCTTTTTGCCAGAATCCGGTCTGCACCCCGTCCCGGTGCAGTTTTATGACCGGTTGGTACCCGCACGTTCGGGGACACCGGACCATGCACCACATGCTCCATGCGGACCGGGGGGAGCCAAACTTGCAGCGGGAGCTGATGGATAACGGTTACTTTGTCTGGTGGACGGCCCGGAATGACCTGGTACCGGCCCAGTCAGGATTCGAAAGGGAATGTGATATTCGTTATATCCCCAGGCCCGAGGATTACGAGCGATGGGGGCACACTCCCCGGCCCGGCCTGCACGCCAGCGCCGAATGGCGTGGTGAGCCCGGCAGCGACACCTATTACAGCTTCATGGCCGGGAAACTCGATACAGGCGGTGACAGTATCCATGCCGATATTGACTGGGGCTGGGTCCTGGGGGCTCGGGATTTCATTCTTAATTATGATGAAGACAAACCTCTGTTTATCAATCTGGCCATTGGCTATCCTCACCCGCCATATGGTGTGGAAGACCCTTGGTTCAGTCAAATAAACCGGTCCGAAATTCCGCCGCGCGCTCCCGCGCCGGTAAATTGGCAGGATAAACCCATCCTGCTCCGGGGACTTTCCGAGCGTCAGAACTTGCGGGGCTGGACCGAAGACCGCTGGAGTGAACTGCGGGCGGTATACTACGGTATGTGCGCCCGGGTGGATCACCAGTTCGGTCTGATAATCGAGGCCCTTAAAGAGGCCGGTATTTATGACGATACCGCCATCTTCTTTTTCTCCGATCATGGTGACTTCACCGGCGATTACGGCCTGGTGGAAAAAACACAGAACACCATGGAGGACTGCCTCACCCGCGTGCCTTTTATCATTAAACCTCCCAAAGAAGTGGCGGTAAAAACAGGGGTGAGCGAGGCCATGGTCGAGTTGCTGGACTTCCCGGCCACTGTATACGACCTGGCCGGGATAGAGCCTGGTTATACGCATTTCGGACAGAGCCTCCTTCCGGTCATCTCCGGAGAGACCTGCCGCCACCGTGATGCGGTCTTTTGCGAGGGCGGGCGGTTATTGGGTGAGAAACAGGCCATGGAGCTTGAATCGGTGGCCGCTCTGGAAAAGCCGGAGGTCACACCGTACTGGCCCCGGATCAGCATGCAGATCTCTGACGAAAATCCCTGGCAAGGCAAGGCGGTCATGTGCCGCACCCAATCCCACAAATACGTGAGGAGATTGTACGAGAAGGACGAATTGTACGATTTGAAGGCAGACCCTCAGGAATTGAACAATGTTGTCGATGATCCTGCTTACGCCCAGGTCCTTAATCAGCTCAAGGACAGGCTGTTGAACTGGTACCAGGAAACCTGCGACGTGGTGCCTTTTGAGACAGACAGCAGATTTTAAATAGGGGACGTGTCCTGATGAGTGTTCAATGGACTGTCCCGGCGTGGGATGCATTCGAGGAATACTGTTCTAATTCCAACGGGCCGGCGGTCACGATCCAGGCTTCAGGCATCTGGAATTGCTTTATCAGAAATTCACTGGCTTTTTTCGCCTCTGAATAAGATTGAAAAAATCCCACACGGACGCGATACCAGGCGCTTCCTTGCGCCTCTACTTTATAAGTGTAAATCCTGTAAGGTGATTTGGTTAATAGTTCGTGAATGTTCCGGGCTTTTTCCGGATCCCTTGTGGATATTACATTCAATACCCAGGTTGATCCGGGGCGGATATCTTTTGGGTCTGTACTCTCGGTGGGCGGTAACCTTTCCCCTTGTTTAGACCGGTCCGAAATCTCCCTGGTCAACTCTTCCGGGTTGAAGGAATGATTAATCCGGCTGCCGGCTCCGGCCGTTCCAGAATCTAAAACAGGCCTGGCGGCAACGTTAATCTGGTTATTACTGGAAGTTGGTGAGTATAGGTATAGTCTATATGCGGCCGCTAAAGCGCCGGCGGCTAGCGCCAGGAGAAAAACTAGATAAATCAGGAGCGGGATTTTTCTTTTACCATCAGCCATCGTTTTCGAGAGACAATCTTACCTGTTCAGGTATCGCCGGTGCGTGAAATCCTTGGAGCCTTGTTTGGCCAGAATAGCCGATTTCATGGTCAGCCACGACCGATATAACTCTATCCTTGTTCATTCATGAGTATTTGACCGGTTCATAACTGAGTTGGTGAGCCCGGATTCAAATGTTTCCGCGTTTACTAGAGTGTTTCCCCAATTGT
>JAZGHI010000177.1:0-2116 GCA_036480955.1 Candidatus Adiutricales bacterium | reverse complement strand
TCGACGGCAAACATGGCGCGTCTGACACGTAGCAATTATCAAAGCGCACCGCCTCGCGGCAGATTCGATCAATATTCGGACTGGTCTCCCGCTCGTAACCGTAGCAGGAAAGATGATCCGGACGGAGGGTGTCGATGTCGAAATAGAGTACTCGCATCTGGGTTCAGCTCCTTTGACTAGGTTTTTCTACAATGGACAAACAGCCCCTCCGTTAATAACCCAAATGAGTTTTTTTGCCAAGTAGGGATTGCCTTAAACAGCTTATTTAAGGACGATCCAGGATTGTAGACTGGCCATAAGCTCATTTATTTCGAAAAGCTGGATTATCGTTGACACTGAAATTTGGTTTACATATCTTAAAATCCAGAGACAAAAATTTTTTCCGTTGAATGTTAAGAAAATTTGAGGAGGAACATGATGGACAAGCAATCGGCGCTGGATGAACTCAAGCGCAGACAGGGAATCGCCCAGGCCATGGGCGGCGAGGCGGGAATAGCCAAGCATCGAAAACGGGGTCACTTGACCGCCAGAGAGAGGCTTGATAAATTACTCGATCCAGGATCCTGGCAAGAAATAGGTGCGCTTCAACAATTCACTACTGAAGAAGGTGAAGAATACCATGTAAACAAGATTAACGGCTTCGGCCTGATCGATGGCCGGACGGTAATGGTTCAGTCCGATGACAGCACCATCCTGGCTGGTACCGGTGGTCGGGGTGTGTCCGGCAGTCGGAGACAAAGAGGCCTGCATCCGGAGTTCACTCCGGAGTTGAATTTTCCCAGAATAAGGCTTGGTGAAAGCGGTGGGGTCCATATGCAGAGTGTCATGGGTTCCACGGGTGTGCTGGCGGTGACGTTTGGAGGCCAGACCCTGCTCCATCCCCGAAAAGCGCCCCGCATTACCGCCATTATGGGTTATTGTTTCGGGGACCCTACCTGGCAGGCGGCCATGTCGGATTTCGTGGTGCAGGTGAAAGGAACCTGTATGGCCGTGTCCGGACCCCGAGTGCTCGAAGTGGCTCTGGATGAAGTGATTACACCGGAGGAACTGGGCGGCTGGGAAGTCCACGCCAACGTGACCGGCCTGGTGGACGCGTTCGCGGAAGACGACGAGCAGGCCATACGGATTATCCGGGAATACTTAAGTTACATGCCTTCCAACTGTGACGAGGAGCCACCTCGGGGGCCTGCCTCGGACCCCATTGACCGCAGGACGGAAAAGCTGATGAAGATCATCCCGGATCAATCTGTCCGGGTATACGACATGTACCGGGTGATTAAAGAGGTGGTGGATGACGGCCAGTATTTCGATCTAAAAACTAAGTTCGGGAAATCGCTCATCACCTGCCTGGCAAGGATGAACGGCCGTGTGGTGGGTATTATCGCTAACAATACCTTCTATAACGCCGGCGCCGCCGGACCCGATGAGTGCGAGAAGGCGTCCAGCTTTATCGTCTTATGCGACTCTTTCAATATCCCGCTGGTTCATATTGTCGATATACCGGGTTTTTTAGTGGGAAAACCGGCCGAGCAGCGGAAGATAGGCCTTAAGATCATGACCTGGATGGAGGCCCTGGCCCTGGCCACGGTTCCCAAAATTACCGTTATCGTCCGCAAGGCTTACGGCATGGCCATCTCCAACATGTGCGGTCCCAATTGCGGCGCCGATTTTATCTCGGCCCTGACCACGGCCGAGATTAGCTTCATGTCTCCGGAAGCCTCGGCCAACGTGGTCTGGGGCAGGCATATCGCCCAGGCCGATGACCCGGAGGTGGAAAGAGAAAAATTGATCGAGGAGATGCAATACGGAAGCGCCCCGTGGCAGGCGGCCGCCGACGGGTGGCTTGACGACGTCCTCGATCCGCGCGACATGAGGAAGTACATAATCGACTGCCTGGAAATTATGCACAGGCGTAAAAACGGTTTCATCAGCGATAAAAAGCTTCAAAGCTGGCCCACTGGTTTTTAAGCCTGTCACATTCAACAGGTTTAACTGGAAATCATCGGGTCACATCTTTTCTTAACCTAAAGTTGAATGGCAAAAAGTTCCAAACCCCAGGGGCGACCCTTGCGGTCGCCCGAATGTTACTCTCAAGTTCCTTATAATGAATTGATAC
>JAZGHI010000176.1:0-10979 GCA_036480955.1 Candidatus Adiutricales bacterium | reverse complement strand
CGGTTCGACCAGGGCCGCGGCTGGTCCGCCCAGACCAAAAGTCGTGAAAGGCGCCAGGGGCTCGTCGAACCTGACCCGGCCGGAAGTCAATTCACCGAGTCTCATTTTAATCTCTCGCTTCATCCTTCAGCAGCCTCAATATCTGATCGCCAACACGGGTTATACTACCCGCGCCCAGGGTCAGGACCAGATCATTCGGGCTCAATCCCTGGGAAACTTCCTGAGCAAGATTGTTAAAATCGGGCACAAAATCCACCTCATGATGGCCGTGAGATCTGACGGCCTCAAACAGCGCCCGGCCATTTACACCCTCGATGGGTTGTTCACCTGCCGGATATATCTCAGTCATAATTAAACGATCGGCCTGGTTGAAAGCAGTCGTAAAATCACCGAATAAGGCCTTAACTCTGGTGAATCGATGGGGCTGGAACACAACCACGGAACGACGCTTGGGAAAACACGATTTCAGAGCCGCCAGAATTGCCTTTATCTCCGTGGGATGGTGACCGTAATCGTCGATTACCAGAACACCTTCTTCCTCTCCTTTTATCTCGAAGCGGCGGTGTATAATCCCAACTTGAGACAGGCTCTCGGCCATGACCTCAAAAGGCACATCAAGCTCGAGAGCCACGCCGGCCGCGGCCAACGAATTGAGGACATTGTGCCTGCCGGGCATGCTAAAAGAGATACGGCCCTGGTGTTTACCTTTAAAAATTAGATCATATTGGGTTTTGAGACCTTCGGAGGCGATGTTAACCGCCTGAATGTCGGCTTGTACGGAGAATCCATAAGTCAAATAACGCTTCTTCATGTCAGGAATGAGACTCTGGACATTGGGATCGTCCAGACAAAGCACGGCCAGGCCGTAAAACGGCAGGCGGTTGATAAAGGCCAGAAAAGCCTCTTTCAGATGATCCATGTCCCGATAATAATCGAGGTGTTCCAGATCAATATTAGTGACCACGGCGATAGTGGGAGAAAACAGCAGAAAACTGCCGTCACTTTCGTCAGCCTCGGCCACCAGAAAATCACCGTCACCCAGTCGAGCATTGGAGCCGATACTTCCCAGTCTGCCCCCGATAACCAGGGTCGGGTCAAAACCGGCGGTGTTTAGGACCGTCCCTATCAGGGAGGTGGTAGTTGTTTTGCCATGGCTACCGGCCACAACCACCGCGTGCTTCAGCCTCATTAATTCGGCCAGCATCTCGGCGCGGGCAATAACCGGTATGGCTTGCTGCCCGGCTTTTACGATTTCCGGATTATCAGGAGGGACAGCGGAAGAGACTACCACTACATCTGCCCCTTCAACGTAATCAGCATGATGCCCGTAATATATCTTGGCCCCGAGTTCCGCCAGACGGCGCGTGAGATCAGTTTCTCGGAGATCCGATCCACTTACCCGGTGACCCATATTAATCAGCACTTCGGCTATACCACTCATACCGATGCCGCCGATGGCTACAAAGTGAATATGTTGGCCTTTTTTATACACAGTTTCTTAATCCAGTTACTCTTTCTTTCCAATTTTCTGGTGGCTTAGACAAATGCGGGTTATCTCCCGAGCCGCGTTAAGCAGGGCGGCTTCCCTTGCCTTACGCCCCATTTCCATTAGTTTTTCGCGGTCGCTTGTATATTCCGCTATCATTTCCGCCAGCAACTCAGGGCTCAGATCCTTCTGCCGGATGATCCGCGCCGCTCCGGCCTCAACCAGAGACATGGCGTTTTTTTCCTGATGATTATCGGGCGAGGGCAGAGGAATGAAGATAGCCGGTCTTCCGCTGGCTGCCACTTCACTCACCGTAAGTGCCCCGCAACGGGACAATATCAGATCCGCTTTTTCGTAAAACTGAATTATATCTTGAATAAAATCAAAAACTTCCCAATTTAATTTCAAACCCTGGTAGGCCTGTTTAACCACACCTCGATCGGCCGTCCCGGTCTGATGTGTAATCGAAAGCTCCACACCCTCTTGAGACAGTGTTCTCATAGCCTTTACTGCGGTTTCGTTGATGGCGTGAGCCCCCTGGCTTCCGCCCATTATGAGAAGATTTAAAACGCCGCACCGGCCGGTTTTACCGACCTCACCCACTTTCTCAATTTCCAACCGGACCGGGTTGCCGGTCAAATGGGTTTTACCCGGCGGGAAGAAGGACCTGGCGGATTCAAAACTGATAAATATCAGATCTGCCATTCGGCCTAACAACCTGTTCGCCAGACCGGGTACCGAGTTCTGCTCCTGGATGGCCAGGGTAAATCCAAAAAGCCGGGCGGCCAGTCCGACCGGTCCTGAGGAGTACCCACCGACGCAGAAAACCAGGTTGGGCTTAAAATTCAGCAGAATAAAGGCTGACTGAACCAATCCGACTGGTAATTTTCCCAAAGAAACCAACCTTGCCATTAATGATTTTCCCATCAACCCGGCCGCGGTTATCTTTCGGGCTGAAAAACCTCTGGAGCCTAATATCTCCTGTTCTATCGGCCGGCCGGTACCCACAAAAAGGACCTCAGTTTCCGCGTCACGCAAGAGAAACTCCTCGGCCACACTAAGGGCCGGAAAGAGATGGCCTCCCGTCCCGCCACCGGCGATGAGTAATCTAAACATCGATCAGCCCTGTCTTTTTCTCTGGGAGGCGACATTCATGATTATGCCCACACAGACGAAGTTCATGATCAGGGACGAACCGCCGGAACTGAGAAAGGGCAGTGCCAGACCTTTGGTTGGGAGTAAGCCCGTTACAACGTACATATTGATAAAAGCCTGGACTCCAATAAGCGTTGTCAGGCCCAGGGCCAGATAGGTGCCTTCCAGTTCATAGGCATTAAGGGCGATTACAATGCCCCGCCAGATCAGACACAGGAAAAGGAATGTAACCGCGGCCGCGCCGATAAAACCGAGTTCCTCACCCACTACCGCGAAGATGAAGTCCGTATGCGGTTCCGGGAGAAAGGTCAGCTTCTGCATTCCCGCACCCGGTCCCACTCCTGTAAAACCACCCAGGGCGAAAGCGTAAAATGAATGAATGATTTGGTATCCCGCTCCAAGAGGATCTTCCCAGGGGGTAAAAAAGGTGGATATTCGTTTAAGCTGATAACCATGCCGTATAACAAAAAAGGCGGCAATCGGGGCAATAATCCCGAGTAGGGAAAGCAGATACGAAAATCGGACCCCCCCAACGAAGAGCATAATCATGGCCACTACGACCAGGGTCAACGCCGTTCCCAAATCGGGTTCGAATACCACTAGACCGGCCAGTACTCCCAGGACTATCAGATGCGGGGCTAGCCCGTAAGCAAAGCTCTTGATTCTGTCCCTCTTGGCAGTCATGGACCTGACCAGAAAAACAACCAAGGCGAATTTTGCGAATTCAGACGGCTGCCCTGAGAACATGCCGACTTTAATCCACCGGTTCGAACCACCGGCTTCATGACCTATCCCGGGCACAAATACCAGGATCAGTCCAATCACGGCCAGCATGAGCCAGAAATAAGACAGCCGGCAGAAAAACTGGAAGGGGATATTCTTAACAATGAGCATTAAGGCGACACCAATCAGTAAATAGAACAACTGTGGCTTGAAAAAGAAGTAGGCGTCGCCAAAATCCTTTTCGGCCAGAAAAGAACTGGCGGAAAGGACCATGACCAGACCTATACCCACCAGGAGGAAAACGGTCAAAAGGAGAACATAGTCCCATTGTCTTTCCGCCGAAGCATTCTCAGGCATGGCCGGCCTTCCTTTGAACAAGTTCTGTGAAAACTTCTCCCCGGTGGATGTAGTCCCTAAACTGGTCAAAACTGGCGCAGGCCGGGGAGAGTAGAACCACCTCCCCTGGTTCAGCCCTTTTCATGGCCAGTCTCACCGCTTCAGAAATATTTTCCGCCTGAACGATTTCAGACTCATCCTCTATGGCCCGGGCTATCTTTTCCCTGGCCTCGCCTATGAGGATGGCCAGCTTGACTTTTTCTCTGACCGCATCCTTAAGGACGCTGAAGTCAGTAGCTTTATCGCGTCCTCCGGCTATCAGCAGTACCGGTTTGGTAAAGCTTTCCAAGGATTTGATGACCGCACCCGGATTCGTGCCCTTGGAATCGTTGAAAAAGCTGACACCCTTAATCTGTCCTACAAATTGGAGCCGGTGAGCAAGGCCCTTGAACGCGGCTGCTGTCTTGAAAGCCTGGTCCAATTCCAGGCCCAAGGCCCACCCGGCCAGGATAGCGGCCATTATGTTTTCCTGGTTGTGAGTACCCACGAGCGTGATTTCCTCTAACGGCCACTCCCGGACCTCGCGATCTTCTCTGACAATCACCATCTTGTCCCGCTTGATGAAGGCCCCGTCCCGGACACGGTTCATTCGGCTGAACTTAAGTCTTCTGGCACGTGTTTGTATGGAATCAGCCGATTTATCGTCGGCGTTCAGTACAGCCGTATCCTCCGGGACCTGCCTCGAGAACATTCGGGCTTTTGCGTCAACGTAGGCCTTGAAACCGGCGTGCCGGTCCAGATGATCCGGGGTGATATTTAAAAGAACGGCCACTTTCGGATGAAAATTCCGCACGGTTTCCAACTGAAAACTGGACACTTCCACGACCGCCAGATCAACAGTCTTCCTGTCTCTTACTAGATTTACGAGTGGATTCCCTAGGTTGCCACCGACAAAAACCTCTTTTCCGGAAGCCTTTAATATCTCTCCGATTAAAGTCGTGACCGTTGATTTACCATTGGTGCCGGTGACGGCCACCATGGGCGCTGTAATGAAACCGGCGGCGAGTTCGAGTTCTCCGATTATATCCACCCCTTGGGCCATGGCCTTCTTTAGTGGCGGAATGGTCAGCGGAACGCCCGGACTGACCACGATCATATCCGCGTTCAAGAAAGTATTTTCTTTGTGCCCGCCGAGTTCCAAAGACATCCCCTTTTCCGCCAGAGTTTTGAGCGGGTGTTCGGCATTCTCGAGCAGCATCGTATCTGTCCCCACCACTTTCGCGCCGCGGCTCAGAAGAAAATCAGCCACGGCCTGTCCGGTCCGGGCCAGGCCGACCACTACGACCTGCCTGCCAGCCAGATCGCATGTATTATTTTTCTGATTCTCAGGAGCCAAAACGCCGACCTCGGCTGTTTAAAATACTCTCGTAGAAAGTACAAATTCGCCGCGATATCTCTTCCGGTACCCCTAGGTCAATGAGACGGCAATAGATATGGAGCGGATTGAAAAAATGCTGAATAGAAGCCCGCCTTTTACCCACAATCCTTTCACCTACCTCAATTTCAGAGTGCTCATGGCCATCAGGCTCAAGATCGCGGCTATGATCCAGAACCGAACAATAACTTTCGGCTCAGGCCATCCTTTGAGTTCAAAATGATGATGCACCGGAGCCATGCGAAATATTCGCCGGCCGTTGGTAGCCTTGAAGAAACCGACTTGTATAATGACCGAGACGGTTTCGAGGACAAAAATACCTCCCACCAGTACCAGCAAAATTTCGTGCTTGGCCAGAATGGCCACAGTGCCTAAGAGCGCTCCTAAAGGCAAAGCGCCTACGTCACCCATGAATACTTGGGCCGGGTAGGTGTTAAACCACAAGAAGCCTACACTTGCCCCCACCAAGGCCCCGCAAACTACGGTGACCTCTCCTACATTGGAAATAAACGGTATCTGCAGGTATTCGGCAATTTTCACGTGACCCGCCAGATAAGATAAGATCAAATACGTACTTATGGCTATCAAGTAAGGTCCGATGGCTAACCCATCGAGACCGTCGGTAATATTGACCGCGTTGGACGTGCCCACAATAATGAAGGCGATGAGGAAAATATACCCAAGACCAAGATCCGGCCTCACCTCCTTGAAAAAGGGGACTGAAAGCTGAGTATTGTAGCTGGGTTCCAGGTAGAGAAATATACCTACACCTAAGGCTATAACGATTTCCCATAGAAATTTGGATCGGGCGGACAGGCCTTTGCTGTTCCGGCGCCGGATCATCAGCAGGTCGTCCAAAAATCCGATCAGGCCGAAAGCGAGTGCCACAAACAACAGAAGCCAGACAAACGGATTACTCAAGTCAGCCCAAAATAAGACTGAAAAAAGGACGGAAAAGATGATGAACACACCGCCCATGGTCGGAGTCCCGGCCTTGTTTTGATGAGAAGCAGGACCATCGTCACGAATATACTGCTTCACCTGATACTGGCCGACTTTCCGGATGAACCAGGGAGCAATGATAAGGCTGATCAGAAGCGCCGTCAGAGTGGCGTAAATGGTTCGAAAGGTAATGTAGCGAAAAACATTCAATACCGCTAAATGAGCATAGAGCGGATATATGAGGTAATAAATCATCCTTGATCCTGATTCCTCTCTCTTAGATGCTGGACGATCCGTTCCATGCGCATCCCACGGGAGCCTTTAATCAGTATGCGGTCGCGGACTTGGAGCTGATCTTCGAGCCATTCGGCGGCCTGCCCGGGAGCCTCGAACCAGGCTGTCTGTTTTTTGGCCAGCCCATATCTTATAGATGACTGGAGCATGGTCTTGGCCAATGGGCCGACGCCAACCAGAAAATCCACTCCAAATTGGGCTGCTGTCCGGCCGATACGCGCGTGTTCGAATTGAGTTTCCCTGCCAAGTTCAAGCATGTCGCCGAGAACGGCGACAGCCCTGCCCCGGCCTCTTGTCTTCATCAATACCTCCAAGGATGCTTTGACCGAAACCGGATTGGCGTTATAGGTATCATCAAGCAGATAGACGGGCCCAGGCAGCATTTTTAATTCCAACCTGCCCGGGAACGGTTCGATTTCATCCAAGGCCTCCTTTATGTAGACAGGAGCCATCTTCATAGCCACGGCGGTGGCCGCGGCGGCCAGGGCGTTCGAGGCATTGTGCCGGCCGAAGAGCGGCAATTCGATTTTTACATTCCCCGAGGATGTCTTCAGCTTGAAGCTCAAACCTTTGAGACCCCGGTACCTGAGCCCCTGGGCCCTGACATCCGATTTTCGGCTGAATCCGAACGAAAGGCCACGGACTTCAAGCCTCGCGGCCAACTGGGCCACTAGAGGATCATCCGCGTTAATAATGGCCGTGGCTTCTGGTTTAATTCCTTGGAAAAGTTCACCTTTGGCGCCGGCTACCCCTTCGAGACTGCCAACGCCTTCGAGATGGGCCGGGCCTATATTCGTTATCAGGGCCACATCCGGATCGGCGATCTCCGTGAGGCGTCCGATCTCTCCCGGGCTGTTCATGCCCATTTCCAAAACCGCTAGCTGATGGCTGGGTTCGAGATTCAAAAGGGTCAAGGGCAGACCTACCAGGTTATTATAATTTGCCCTTGAGGCCAATACCCGGAAGCGGCGTCCCAAAATACTTACAATCATTTCCCTGGTGGTTGTCTTGCCGTTTGTCCCTGTCACGGCTACTACTTTAAGCGGCCGCCGGCGTCTGACATAAGCGGCCAGATCCCCCAGTGCTCTAAGACTGTCATCAACCGTCAAACAAATCCGACCGGGAGAGAATGACTCTCTTTCCGCCAGAATCGCGGAGGCCCCTTTCTTAAAAGCAGTATCAATGAATTCATGCCCATCAAACCGGGGCCCCTTCAAAGCTACAAAAAGCTGCCCGGCCTCTAAAATTCTCGTATCCGTACTGACACCGGAAAACACTATATCTTCCCACTCCGACCGAGGTTCGAGGCCGAGGGCTTTAACCGTTTCTTTTAAGGTGAGATTGAGGCCGTTCAAGCCTTCTCCTCCTCTGTGAGGGCCATTAAGACCTCTTCCCGATCGTCGAGATGAATTTTTTCCCGGCCTAAAATCTGGTAATTCTCGTGACCCTTTCCGGCTACAATCAGGATATCGCCCGGTTGCAGGAGTTTCACGCCAACCCTGATAGCATCACGCCGATTCGGAATTACCGTGTATGTACACCTGGGATAGCTTTCAGTAAGCCCACCCGGATCCAACCGGACCAGATCAAGGTTCTTCAGCCCCGGCTCTATCTCTTCAATTATCGACATGGGATCTTCGGTTCGAGGATTGTCGCTGGTAATTATGGCCAGATCCGAAAAGCTCCCCGCGGCACGGCCCATAAGAGGCCGTTTGGCCCTGTCCCGATCACCACCGCACCCAAAAACAGTGATAAGCCTCCTCGGGGCAAGGTTACGAACAGAGTTCAAGGTCTGGGACAACGCTTCCGCAGTGTGAGCGTAATCGACTAAGGCCAGATATTCTTCCTTGGAGCCGATCTTTTCCATGCGGCCTGGAATCACTTGAAGAGATTCCATACCTAGTACGATCCGGTTGGGTTCCACTTCCAGCGCCAGGGCCGCGCCCGCCGCCGCCAGAAGGTTGTAAAGGTTGACCCCCCCGATCAGGCGGCTGTGTATTTCCATTTCTCCAGCGGGAGTCCGCAGGGAAGCCGATAAGGTGATACCCCCTGAATTTATCTCCGTAGCCGTCAGGTCGGCTTCCGAATCCAGGCCGAAAGTGATGACCGCGGGTCCTAACTCCTCAGCCAGCAACCGGCCCCACTCGTCGTCAACGTTCACCACCGCCCTTGGTCCCTCTTTGAGACGATTCCCGGTCAAATGCCTGGTAAACAGAAGTCTTTTAACCCCAAAATAAGTCCTCATGTCCCGATGAAAATCGAGGTGGTCCTGTCCGAGGTTTGTAAAGACGCCGACATCAAATGAACATCCGACCGCACGTGAAAGGGCCAAACCTTGCGAAGATACTTCCACCACGGCATTTGTCACACCCCTGTTTACCATTTCGTGTAAATATCGTTGCAGGTCAGGTCCTTCGGGAGTGTTGATGACGGCAGGCCTTTCTTCTCCCGCTATGGAGACCTTAATAGACCCTGTCAGTCCGGTCTTTAAGCCTCCTTGCCTGAGAATAGATTCGAGCAAAAAAGTAACGGTGGTTTTGCCCTTGGTACCGGTAACACCGATTAAGGTGAGGTCTTTGGACGGCTGTTCGTAAACCTCGGCCGCGGCCAGAGCCATGCCTCGCCGCACGTTGGGAACCATGATGACCGGTACCTGGGGATTGCCGCCGAGCGGCGCGTCGACCATGACCGCAACAGCACCGGCTTCGACAGCCCCATTGATGTAGCGGCGACCGTCGTCAGAAAAACCCCTCACCGCGGCAAAGAGAGAACCCGGCCCTACTGAACGGGAGTCGTATTCTACTGAGGTTATATCCAGACCTTCCGGATTTCCGGTTAAGTTGATGACCTCGACGGCCTCTAGGATATTCGTTAGCTTCATGGTACCTTTTCGGACACTGTGGTGTAATTTCTATTTGTTCCTTTATTTTTCTGACCGTCCAAAATGGCTACTCGTTTCTGTCTTGACCGCCAACTGGTTAAGACCGATTCAGAAGGACGCGGTGCGACATTCAGGAGAGGTAGAACCTTTTCACCGATTTCTTTAAACACCGGCGCGGCCACAATCCCCCCGTAAAATTTAGGCCAGGGTTCATCAAGAACAACCAGAATCGCCAACTCAGGATTATCGTATGGCATGAATCCCATGAAGGAACTGACGTATCTCCTGTTCGAATACGTGCCCAGAGATAATTCCAGCTTTTGAGCTGTGCCCGTCTTCCCGGCGGCTCGATAGCCCAGAGGCTCGGCCAGTGTCCCTGTCCCGCCCTCCTGCACCACCTGCCGAAGCATTCGGCCAACCTCGAGTGCGACCCGCTCCGAAATCACGCGCCTCATCAGGCGGGGTTTGATCTTCTTGATTACCCTTCCTTCCGGATCAATCACTTCGGACACGATATAAGGACGCATCAATAAACCACCATTGGCCAGAGCAGATACGGCCGAAACGAGCTGGAGGGCCGTTACCGAGATGCCCTGTCCGAAGGAAATATTAGCCATGTCGACCTCCCTCCATTTCTGAGGCGGTCGCAAAATACCCACTGATTCGCCCGGAAGATCGATCCCGCTTTTGCGTCCAAAGCCGAATCTAACCAAATAATCATAATACCTGGCCGGCCCTAACATCCGCCCAATCTTGACCGCTCCCACGTTCGAAGAGTATTTAATAACTTTACTCACCGGAAGCCAGCCGTAACTCTTGGAGTCGTTTACCAGTATGGGTCCCACTCTCAATTTTCCACCTTCGCAATTGATCAAATCAAGCGGTGAGACCAGACCTTCCTCGAGAGCCCCGGCTATCAGAAATACTTTAAAAGTAGAACCGGGATCGAAGGTATCCGTCAAAGTTATGTTGCGCCATTGGTCGGGAGAAAATCGGCTGTAACTATTTAGATTGTATCCAGGGGATACGGCCAGGGCCAGAACCTCGCCTGTTTGAGGCCGCATTACAATGGCAATTCCTGATTTGGCGTTGTGCTCTTGTGTTGCCCGACCCAGAGCCTTTTCCACCACGTATTGTATGCGTCTGTCAAGAGTCAAAATAAGATTCGAACCTTTGGTGCTAGGTCTTGTTCTGATCAGCCGGTTCTGATAGGTCTGGCCCAAAGCGTCACGGAGAACGGGAATGTAACCGGAATCTCCCTGAAGATAGTTGTCGTAGGCCACTTCAAGGCCTTCCAGACCCTGGGCGTCGACACCGACAAAACCCAGTATATGAGAGGCCAGATTCATGTTCGGATAAAATCTTTTGCTCTCTTTGATGAAATCTATCCCTTTTAGTTTTAAGGCCCTGACTCTGGCTGACATCTCAGGATCTATCTGCCGTTTCACCCAGACAAAATAGGCTTTACTCATTAATTTTTTATGAAGCGCCCGCCTGTTCAGATTCAAAATTCCGGCTAATTGAGACGCGGCGGCCCCGGGATTATTGACTCTGAGGGGATTGGCGTACACTGAATCGACCTTTAAACTGACCGCCAGTTTCTCGCCGTTCCGGTCATAAATATCACCCCGGACAGGCATGAGTTTTATCTTGGTGCTGTACTCACGCTCGGCAAACTTAACCAGGCGGCCTCGGTTATGGATCTGCAGATTGGCTAATTGCCACAC
>JAZGHI010000175.1:0-2535 GCA_036480955.1 Candidatus Adiutricales bacterium | reverse complement strand
CGACAAAGAGTTGGGCCAAAGGACGAAGTTTTACAGAGGTCTTGTTAACGTCATCTCATGCCATTCAACCGAGAAAACACATACCGTTTTATAACCCTTTTGGTGTTCATCATGGGGCTGGTTCTGCTGCTCCCTTCTTTAACACAAGCGAAGGACATTTTAAAAATCGCGGCCGTCGGTGATGTAATGATAGGCACCAGGGAGCCCCTCACGGAAAAGGAGGGGAGCCGGCTTTTTTTAGCCTGCCGTGGGTTTCTGAAATCCAGTGACGTGGCTTTTTTTAACTATGAAGGGGTTCTGACCAGCCTTGAAACGAGCGAAAGAGAAACGGTCGAGGGGAAAGAGTTTGTCTTCAAGGCACCCCCCGGGTACGGGAAGTTCCTTGCCATGGCCGGCTTCAACATGGCCTCAATCGCCAATAACCACATCAATGATTTCGACCTCGAGGGCAAAGAAGAGACCATGGAAACTTTTAGGAAGTTCGGTATAACCTTTTCCGGTCCCCCGGGTATTCTGGCCCATTTAGACGTGCGCGGTCTTAAAGCGGTTATGATCGCCTTCGCGCCATACTATCACAGCCATTATCTGCTTGATATCAAAGCCGCCCGCAAGCTCGTATCACGTCTTGCCGGAAAAAATGACATCGTTATTGTTTCCATGCATGGCGGTTCAGAAGGTGAGGAGGCTGTCAGAACCCCTCTGGAGATGGAGTTTTATCATGAGGAGGAACGGGGTGAATTAGTCAAATTTGCCAGGGCCATGATCGACGCCGGCGCTGATCTGGTACTTGGCCACGGGCCGCATGTACCCCGGGCCATGGAAGTATACAAAGAAAGATTGATTGCGTATTCCCTCGGTAATTTTCGTACTTTAGAGGGATTTCGAATATCCGGTCGGGCCGGTTATGCCCCTTTATTGCTGGCTGAACTGGACCGGGCCGGACGACTGGTAGGCGGGCGGGTTATTTCCTTCATCCAGACCTACGGGCGGCCTTTACGAAGGGACCCTCGTAACCGGGCCGCGCGTCTTATCCATGAACTGGGGGTCCTGGACTTTCCCGATTCCAACGCCCTGGATAAAAAAGGGATGCTGACCGGTTATTAAGGTCTCAATTTGTAAAATCATACTCAAGATCTCTGACACCATGCTTGCGCCACTATCTTAAAAAACCAGCCCTTAGCCTTTAAGGAATCCAGATGCCTGAACTTCCCGAAATTATGACCAGAGCCGCTGAGATGAAAAAGGAGTTACCCGGTAAGACTATCTCGGGTATCGAGGTGTTACAGCCGAAATCCCTGAACATTTCCAAAACGGCTTTTACCAAGGCCCTGAAGGGCGCTCGACTGCAGGACGTAACCTGTCATGGGAAATGGATTTTTGTACTGACCTCACAAGGCCGGCTGCATCTTAACTTGGGCATGGGAGGGGAAATCCTGCTGGTAACTCGCAAGACCCTGCCTGATAAACGGCGTCTGATCTTCGATTTCAAGGACAACACGTGCCTTTCCATCAATTTCTGGTGGTTCGGGTATGCTCATTATGTGCCGGACGACGAACTTGAAACACACGAAATGACCGCCCGGTTAGGCCCAAACGCCCACGAATTGACCTCCGAAGATCTTCGGCAAATGCTGGACGGCCGGCGGGGACGCCTGAAGCCTTTCTTATTAAATCAAGCTTGCCTGGCCGGTATCGGGAACTCGTATATACACGACATCCTTTTTTTAGCCGGACTTCACCCTTTAAGGGCCATCAATTCCTTGAGTGAAGAGGAAATAAACCGTTTAGCCGAGGGTATTCAGGGCGGCCTTCAGCCTGCCATCGCCAAAGGCGGGGCTTTTTACGAAATCGGCCTTTATGGACAGAAAGGCGGTTTTTCCAGGGATGACATCCTGATCGGTTATAGACAGGAACAGCCCTGCCCGGTTTGCGGTACGGAAATCGAAAAAATAAAAACCGGCGGTAACAGCAGTTTCATCTGCCCGAAATGCCAGCCGATGTATTAATAAAGAGGCGCTTCCAAGCAAGGCCTTAAAAAGTCTGGTCGAGCAGTTTTTTTCAAATATCGCTGATTGACTCCACTGTCCAGCAGAACTTATCCAGGTCTATTCTATCGTCTTTCGAAAATTCGACTCCCTCGGCAATGAGCATCTGCTTCTGTTCCTCGTAAAAATGAGGATCTTTAATTGATATTTTACCCATGGCGTTCACCACCCGGTGCCAGGGCAGGTTATACTTCCGGCTCGAGGAGGTCAAGATTCTCGTAACTTGCCTGGCGCCGCGTGGCCTCCCGGCAAGGGCGGCGATCATTCCGTATGAAAGCACCTTGCCTTCCGGGATGTTGCTGATTAGACGAATCACGTCTTCCGTAAATTCAGCCGGCATTTCCGATACCCCCTTTCAATCCGGGATCATTAGACCATTTTTTTATAAATCACTCCTGTCTAAAATCGGTTTATTTTGGACAGCAATGATTCAAAGTGCAATGTTTTTAATGCCAAAAAGTGGAGAGTCAAGAAAAAATGTGGAAAAACA
>JAZGHI010000174.1:0-2748 GCA_036480955.1 Candidatus Adiutricales bacterium | reverse complement strand
GTTCCTTCATGTGGTGGATGAGTACGCCCCCCGCGGATTGAACCATGCACTTTGGCAGACCGGTCGTGCCGGAGGAATACATTATGTAGAGCGGGTGATCGGCGGGAAGCTGTTCGAATTCTATTTCTAGAGAAGGATCCGGTCTGGCGAAATCGTAAAAGGAGACGCCATTCGGAATTCTGCTGAAGTCGGGATTCTGGTCGGTGTAAGGGACTACCACTACCTTTTCGATACTCGGCAATTCCCGGAGGATATCAGATATGCGCTCGAGGGAATCAAATTGCCGTCCCTTGAAAAAATACCCGTCAGCCGTAAACAGGACCTTGGGTTTTATCTGGCCAAACCGGTCAAGGACCCCTTTGATACCGAAATCAGGCGAGCAGGATGACCATACCGCGCCCAAGCTGGCCCCGGCCAGCATGGCCATGATAGTCTGGGGCATGTTGGGCATGAATCCTACTACCCGGTCTCCGGCCTTTACCCCCGCCTCCTTGAGCCCTTCAGCCACCGCGGCCACTTGTTCGTAAAGCTGGCCATAAGTTATCCTGACCGTGTCCTGGCCCTCGCCTTTGAATATAAGGGCCACTGAATCGTCACGAAAACGCAGCAGGTTTTCTGAAAAATTGAGCCGGGCTCCGGAAAACCATTTAGCCCCGGGCATTCTGGTTAAGTCGTCGACCACCTGGTCGAATTTCTTGGAAGCCTTTACCTCGGCGAACTCCCACATGGATTCCCAGAAGTCAGATATGTTCTCGATCGACCACTGATACAGTTCCGAATATCCGGAATACCTATGGCCGTATTTACCGTTTATGATCTGCATAAAACGGTACATGTTTGAGTTTTTAATCCGATCCTCTGACGGTTCCCAAATTAATCTGCCCATAAGAAATACCCCGATTCATATTCAATCGAATTTGCTGGCGGGTTTGGAAATTTTTAGCCTGCAATTTGAGCGCAATATTGGCTCGAGTTACTTTTTACCTCTTGTCAACTCAAATGGTCAACCTGAAATTCGCTTGACAATTTTAAAGCCTCGGTCATTATAGCCATCTGATTCTGAAAACAGCTCAGAAATTTCTTATGGCCGGGATTGAGGGGTGTTGAAATGAGGTTCGAACCTACTGAGGAATCATTGAGAGCGCATGTGATTCCGGACTGGTACCACGACGCCAAGTTCGGCATTTTCATACACTGGGGATTATATTCAGTTCCGGCCTTCGCGCCGCCCAGCCGCCAGGACATTACCGAAATGCAGGCCGAACAGGGCTTAGACTACATAAAGGCAAGCCCCTACGCCGAATGGTACCTCAACTCCATGAAATTCAAGGGCTACCCCACCTGGGAGCATCACCTGAAGACCTACGGCCAAGAATACGCGTACGATAATTTTCAAGAAATTTTCGAGCGTGAGTCAGCTAAGATGAACCCGGCTGGTTGGGCCGGGCTCTTTTCCGAAGCCGGGGCGCGGTATGTGGTCATGGTTACCAAACACCATGACGGGTATCTGCTGTGGCCGAGCGAATACCCCAATCCCCTGAAACCCGATTATTTCTCGAAACGTGACCTGGTGGGGGAGTTAACCGAAGCCGTGAGGGCTGAGGGCCTAAAAATGGGATTTTATTACTCCGGAGTCTTTGACTGGACTTTCATTGATGAGCCCCTGGGCGACGCGTTTTCCTTCATGCTCAACTTTGGACAAGGCAGGCAGTACTCGGATTATGCCAAAAAGCACTACCTGGAATTAATAAACAGGTATCGGCCTTCAATCCTCTGGAACGATATCGGCGCCCCGTATGACCTGGACGTCAGGGAGATCCAGGCCTACTTTTACAACCAGATCGAGGACGGCGTGACCAATGACCGCTGGCTTCAGTTAAATGTCCCGGAGAATCCGGAGGAATTGGCCGAGTTGAAGGCAACTATGACTTCCGGTGACGTCGATCGAACCAACGCTTTCAGGCGCCTGCGCAAGGCCAGGTTCCACCGGGACTTCACCACGCCGGAATACCGGACTTATGACGAGATCAGGGAGCTCAAATGGGAAACCACCAGGGGCATCGGCCGTTCTTTTGGTTACAACCGGATTGAGACCGAGGAAGATATGCTCTCCTCCAGGGAATTGATTCACATGCTGGTCGATGTGGTCAGCAAGAACGGCAATCTGCTGCTCAACGTGGGGCCCATGGCGGACGGCACTATTCCGGAGATGCAGCTCAAACCTTTGAGGGAACTGGGTAAGTGGTTACGGTCCAACGGTGACGCCATCTATGGCACCAGGCCTTGGGTTCGTGCTGAAGGCAAAACCGGTGACGGCCAGGATATCCGTTTTTCAACAAAAGGAGACAGCCTCTATGCCACGGTCCTTGGACGGCCCAAGACCAGGGAAGTCGTTCTGACAGGATTAAGGGCGCGTGAAAAAGCGGAAATATCCTTCCTTGGACATGACCAGGCCCTTGACTGGGAAAATATAGAGGGAAATATAAAAATCGAATCAGGGTTTTTTCCACCAGAAACAACAGCCTGTTCGTTTAAAATAAGACCGGCGCCCGGTGACGTTTCCGTTTAATCCCCCAGTGGGGGGTTTAATTCCCCGAAGCTTTCTTCGTCTTTCGATCAAATTTTTTACCGCAGGTAAATAAATGCTCAGTTTTTTCCGGTTGATACCCCGTGGCTTGCCGCGGGGTCGTTTATTCTTTTCCGGGATCATCTGATCCGTGAAGTTTTAAAAAACTTGACATTAAGGGC
>JAZGHI010000173.1:0-2619 GCA_036480955.1 Candidatus Adiutricales bacterium | reverse complement strand
GGTGGGACGTCTGGGCCGTGGGAGTGGCCGGATTCACGCCCATTCCCTATAAAGTCTTTACTATCTCAGCCGGTGTGTTCGATCTTAATTTCTCCCGTTTTATACTGACTTCCATTGTAAGCCGCAGCGCCCGGTTCTTCCTGGTGGCCCTGCTCTTCTATTTCTTCGGTGAAACCCTGCGAGACCTGTTCGAAAAATATTTTGCCCTCCTGACCGTGGCTTTCTTCGTCCTCTTGTTTCTAGGATTTTACTTCATAAGAATCATGGGAAAACGGGCTGTCGCGCGGGAGGGCGTTCAGGATGAAACCTGATCTCTATCCGGTTGTCCTTAAGCCCATAATCCTGGATAAACCGTGGGGCGCGCCTGGCAAGGGGCCGTACTTGATTGACGGCGCTGACCCGGCTTTGAAGGTGGGTGAGGTCTGGCTGACCGCGGACGGCGAGTATCAGAGTATCGTGGCCAACGGCCGCCTGGCCGGAACCACGCTCGAAGACTTGCGGCTGAAGTGGGGGCTTGACCTTTTAGGAGGGCGGTTCAAGGGTCAAGAAAAAGAACCGTTTCCCCTGTTGCTTAAGTTCATACACGCCGCCGAATATCTTTCGGTGCAGGTGCATCCCGACGATGAGGCCGCCCTCCGGCTGGAAGGATCCGGCCCGGGAAAGACTGAAGCCTGGTATATCCTCGAAACCGAACCGGGAGCAAGGCTGGTGCTGGGACTCGAGCCGGGCATTGACTGCGCGCTCCTTTCCGAGGCCCTGGAAGAAGGCCGGGCGGAGAAGGTATTGCACACTTTTGAGATAGACCGGGCCGAAGCCTATTATGTTCACGCCGGGCTCCTGCACGCCATCGGCCCAGGCATTACTCTTTTCGAAATACAGCAGAATATTGATCTCACCTACAGATTTTACGATTGGGACCGGGTGGACGATGAGGGGAATCCGAGGGAGCTTCACCTGAAAAAAGCCATGGAAGTTCTGGATGAAAGCGGGCCAAAGATTGAGCCCTTTTACGGGCTGCCGTATGAAGAGACGGGCCTTCGTATAACTTCTCTGGCCGCGGGCCAATATTTCGCTCTGGAGCGTTGGGAGTTTCCCCGTGAATGGACCGGCTTTATGGACGGGGCAAGATTTGAGCTTATGACCGTTTTAAAAGGCCGAGGTTCGCTTCAGGATGAAAATTCCAACGCGGTTGAACTTGGCCGGGGCCTCACCGTGCTGCTGGCGGCCGGTCTGGGAGACTATCGGATTCAGGAGGCGGATGGGCTCGTGGTCTTGCGGTCCTATTGCCCGGACCTCGAAATGGACATCATCGAGCCGCTTAAAACCCGGGGTTTTTCGGCCGCCGATATTGTCAAGCTTGCCGGCGGCAAACGCCCAAACGATTTGTCCGGTTATTTTTAGAGCCTTCCGCTCTGATTTCCAAACCCCATGAATTTTGGCCATGTTTTCGCGGCGTCAGAAAAAAAATTTCATGCTGCCAAAAAAAACTTGACATAAAATCATACAAGATGATAAGTATTCTCACTTTTCATAAAGGGGCGCATAAATTACAGCGTAACCTCAATTTTTAAACAAGACGGTTCTTTGTAATAAGTAAGGCTCACGGCCTCCTTCTAAATTCCATCTCCAGCATACCCCTCCTCCCGAGGGGTTTACTTACATAATGACCGCCCTTGACCTGGACTGTTATAAAGCCAATGAAATGGTCAGGCTCCATTTTTCAGTCTGTTTTTCGATTAACGCCTCGATTTACGCGGCGGATGGCCCGCCCGCAAATCTAAGTATGGGTGAGATTCGATGCCTCAAATCATCGTCGAGAATCTCGTAAAGACCTTTAAGGTAGCCGAACGCTCCGCCGGGCTGTGGGGCGCTCTGACCGGGGTGGTCCGGCGCAGGTACCGGACCGTTACGGCCTTAAGCGGTATCTCTTTCAGCATGAATGAGGGTGAGATCCTGGGCTATATCGGTCCCAACGGAGCCGGCAAGAGCACAACCGTCAAGATTCTATCGGGCATCCTGGTGCCTGATTCCGGACGGGTCCAGGTCCTGGGCAAAACTCCCTGGGAGAGCCGCGTCGAGACCGTGGCCAACATCGGTGTGGTTTTTGGTCAGCGCACCCAGCTCTGGTGGGATTTGCCGGTCATCGAATCTTTTGAACTTCTGAGGGACATCTATCACGTACCTCGGGCGAAATATGAGCGTAACCGGGATGAATTAATCGAATTTTTAAACCTCGATCCCTTGAAGGACACACCGGTAAGACAACTGAGCCTTGGTCAGAGGATGCGATGCGATCTGGCCGCCTCCCTGCTCCATTCACCCAAGATTCTCTATCTGGACTAACCCACTATTGGCCTGGACGCCGTGGGCAAACTAGCCCTTCGCGATTTTATACGCCGCCTCAACCACGAGCAGGGAGTAACCATCATCCTGACCACGCACGATATGGATGACATAGAAGCGCTTTGCGACCGCATGATCGTTATCCATGAGGGCGGGATTTTCTCTGACGGTCCCCTGGACGAACTTCGGGCCCGAGTCTCTAACGAGCGCTGGCTGATAGTGGATCTTAGCAGTAAGGACGGGGAGATAGCCGATCCGGACGCGGAGGTGGTTTCC
>JAZGHI010000172.1:0-13517 GCA_036480955.1 Candidatus Adiutricales bacterium | reverse complement strand
GAAGGGTGGCGACTAGAAGCTACCAGGATGGGGTGGCCTTAGGAGGGTCCGGCGGCACCTTGACTATCAATGTGGGCGACCCCAGCGGGTCCTTTAACACCGTAACCTTGACCGAAGGGGTGGATTGGACCTGGAACAACGCCGCGGATGATATCGACGCATTGGCCACGGCCATTGACTCGATAGATGACGCCGGGAGCGATATTCTGGAGGCGGTTCAGGTAGTGGTGGATAAGGACCGCGATGGAACGACCTACAAACGCCTGATTATTTCGGCCAAAAACGGTGGCGACGCTAACCAGGTCTGGATCGGTCAACCAGCCGGGATGGATATATTTTTCGAAAGTTCATCCTACCTGACCTCGATCGACGACCCTTATTACGAGACAAATTGGAATAATACGGGGGGAGTGGACCTGGCCAAAGCGGGCACTTACCTCGGAAGCACCAATAAAACCTTCACCTTCATGATAAATAACACAGGCGACGTGGGTGTGGACGATATAACCGTTACCTGGGCGGATAATGAGGGAAATGGGGGGACCATTACCGTTACCGGGTTCGGTACGTATGATGTGTTTCAGGGCGTGCAGATTGAGTTCGTGGATACCACCCCGGGTGACGATACAGACGACAAGGTCTTCGCGGCCGATTCCTTCACCATGGACGTGTACCATTCGACCCTGCAAGCGGCCCAGGATGAAGGCCTGGCGCGGGTCGAGCAGCGTGTGCACAGCGGGTTTATCGACCTGATCACTCCGGTGACCTCCGCGGACGCGACGTTTACTTACTATTACGAAGGAGTCAAGGTTGATGTCAGCATTCCGGCCGACAGCAAGCTCGGCGATCTGGTAGACCTGATCAACAACGACTCGAACAATCGCGGAGTAACCGCCTCTATCATCGATGACGGGTCCAGTACCACCACGGCCTACCATCTGGTCTTAACCGGCGATGACACCGGGGCCGAGCATGCCATTACCGGGATCACCGGCACGTTGGATAATTTTGATGACAGCGACGCGGATTTCGAAACTACACAAAGCGCATCCAATTCCATGACTAAGGTGGACGGATTCCCCAGTGATTCCTGGGAATATCTCCAGAGATCCACGAACGCGATCAACGACATCATCAACGGTGTCACCCTGAACCTGCAGGATGTCGGGTCCGCTGTGGTGACCGTGACCAACGACACGGCTACCATAAAAACGAATATAGAGACGTTTGTAAATTCGCTGAACTTTCTCACGGACTACATCCGTAGAGAGACTAAATACGACAGTGTTACGGGTGAGTCCGGTGTCATGTTAGGCAATTATACCTACACCATCATTCGCAGCATCATAACCAACCTGCTCTATCCCCAGGGCCTGGACAGTGGCGTAGATACCTATGTCCATCTCGCTCAGATCGGAATTAAGACCGACCCGGACCAGGACGGCAAGTGGGTCATAAACCAGACGCTTCTCAATGACGCTCTTAATAACGACCTGGAAGGAGTAGCCCGCCTTTTTGTTGAGGATACCGACCACGGCAGTACCGGGGTCGCCTCACGACTGGTGGCAAAACTGGCTGAATTGACCGATTCTGAAGATGGTATGGCTAATGTATTGATTGATAATTACAACGGGATTATCAAAGGTATAGACGATAAAATCGCCAGCGAGGAAAAACGAATAACCCTTCACCGGCAAAGACTTGATGAAAAGTTCTCTAGACTCGAGGCCCTGATGTCCCAATTGAATGGTGAATTATCATATCTGGAGACTCAATTAAATAGACTGCCGACGGTAAGTGTAAGGTCGAGAAGAACCTAAGAAATATTTAAATGAAAATTAGGGAGGCGCGTATGGGCAATTTCGGAGCAGATGAATACAAACGGACTCAGGTCACTACAGTGGATAAAGGACGACTAATCGTCTTACTCTATGATGGCGCCATTAAATTCGTCCACCGAGCCAAAGAATGCGCTGAGAGCGCGGATATTGAGGGAAAGTGCAATAATATTAATAGGGCCATGGATATAATCGGCGAGCTCAACCATTCCCTGAATATGTCCGACGGTGGGGAAGTCGCGCATAGTCTGCGGCGGCTGTACCAGTTTTTAAGCGACAGATTGCTCGAAGGTAAAATAAAAGAAGAGACCCACTACCTGGACGAGGCTGCACGTGTTCTTAAAACCCTTAATGAGGCCTGGAATGAGGTGGTGAGCACGCCCGAGGCGAAGGAATCAATCCCCAGGGAGGAAGCCAAAAGCTTGAGGGGGTCGGTCAAAGTTTGAAGGAGTTTTTCGGAAGTTAACTGAGATGATTTACGTAATATGATATCCCGCCCTTGAAAGGAGTGTACGCCTTGAGGATGGATTCACCTTGGTGAAGGCGGCTTAATTCACGGCTGGTCAATTCCATCTCCTCTTCCAATCTTTTTTTGAGTTTTCGATCCGATTCAATTAAATCAGTCATTATCGAGCGGAGGTCTGTTAGAAGTCCCTCTGCTTTTTGTTTGCTCCGTCCTTCTAATTCGGCGAGGAGAGACTCACCTTCTCCTTGTTCTAATTCCAGCTCTTTCTCAAGTTTCTTAACTTTGTTGAGAATGCTGGTCCTGTGTTTAAAAATTTCTGACAGGGTCGAATAGTCAGGAAGCTCGTTTTTTTCAAGAACGTTAGAGGTTATCTCCAGACATCGCCGATAAAGTCTGAACAATACCGATAAAGTTTGCGTTAAAGTCTTATGACTGGACATTTATCAGATCTAATGCAATTTAGTTCGAATAAGAGGTAAGAATTCCTTAAAATTTTCGAGTTCTTTCGTCAGCTCGTGTTCCAGAATATCGGCCAGGTAAATCCAATCATTTTCCTCCTGGATTCTCAGTAGTTCGGACATGACGGTGGAAAGCCTGGTGAGTATTTGATTTATGGTGGACTGATCGTCCATAGGGGAGTCAAAATCGATCCCAAGAGTCTGGCCTACGCTGTTCAGCATTGAAAATAGAAGTTGGAGTGTTTCCAGGAAGTTTAGATAGTATTCGTTGGCCTCAGTCTCGTCCCCTATCCGGAAGATCTCCACTATTTTTGGCAGGCTGTCCAGAATGGATCCGACGATTTCGTGTCCATGACCGATAAAATGTATGGCGATCTCTTCGGCTGAGTGGGTGGTTAACTCCAGACTGTCGATTTCGGATCGGGATACTTCCAAGGCGGCGTGTGGGACATCCTCGTTGTAAATCCGACCGTTTAGAAGAACCTCACTCACTATATTACCGGCAAGATGGTTGTCTTGAATTTCGCTCAGAATTTCCTCCAAATTTTCCCCGGAGACTGTTTCCGGCGCCGGGGCGAGGCCGTCTATTAGTATCTTCATGATTTCTCCTCCTATGTTTTTTATTATGCCGGTTGTCAATCATTGATTACGAGAAAGTTCGTTAAGCAATAGCAGAAGGTTCTCCCCTTCAGATAACCCGCCTTTTCTATTCTCTATTATTGAAGCCAGTTCCGGTAATTGACCCGGTTTATCCTCTCTGATACTGCCGAGGGTTTCAGACATTCCAGGTATAAATTTCCAGTTAGCAAGCAGTTCACCAATGGTTTCACGGCCATTGATGAACGACATCCAGAGATTAAATATTTCACGATTAAGGTTTTTAGAAGGTGTGTGGGTCAGCAGGTGTACCGGGGGCCAATCCTCGGCCGGTGGAAGGCCGGTTTTGAAGGTAATTTTGGAAAATGTGGGACTGAAATCAGCGTGGCTGAAGGCTAACTTGAATATTTCAAGCCTTGGCTCAACAACATGAAGGCGGTTCGTGAATTTCGCCAGGGCCAGAATGTGATAACCCAGTCCCAGCCCGAACACCACCGGCTCCTTACTTCCAGCATTATCCATTATGGCCGAGGCCGAACTGGCCCATTTTTCGGCCTCTGCAATCGGATCAAACCGGCTGTGCAGACTAATCCCTTTAACAACGGCTGTCATTACTCCACTTCGGGCTGGAAAAATTTCGACTTCTCGCGGAATAGTCGCCGTTCGAATTTGTTCGGCCAACTCCCGGTCGTGTTCCCGCAGCCAGGCCAGGTTTTTCTCTAGAGCATTTGGCACAAAATGTTCCTCCAGGGTGATATCAGTGTCAAAATTTCATGATCTTGAAGAACATGACAAATCAAGGCCATCGCCTTTGTAGGTTTGGTGTTTGCGGCTTTCAACTACTTTTTGCCGGCCATGTTTAACAGGATGCAACACGGGTGCCATTTTAAATCCCCATTTTCAAACGATGCCAGGTTAAAAGGTAAGAGCCACCTGCCCGGTAATAATTTCCCTGGCCACGGTAATCACCCGAAGCATGTCCTGGGCTAGTTTAAGGCGGACTTTAAACTCCAAAGCCGGGTTGAATATGGTGCCAATAAGCGGTTTCAACTCTTCTTGTCCCTCTGCTGAATCCTTCAAGCCAGCCGGGGTTCCATGGGAGGAATTTGGTGGTATGAATTGGATTATGTGTTCTAGAGATACCTCCAAATCTCCGAAACACAACCCTCCGGGGTCTGTATAGGAACTTAACTCAGAGGCAATTTTTTCCTCCTTCAGATGGTATCCGGAACGCATAAAAGCCCGGCCGGCCTCACGGTATGATGCGGCCAGAACATCTTCTCTGGTGAGCCGCCAAGGGGCCAGGGGGCGATAAACTGTACCGAAATCATCCAATGAGGAAATGAGGAGCCGAACATCAGGTCCAAAATCATCTGCTGACGGCAGAGGACTCTCCCGCTCTGAGAGAATCCATTCCGCCAGAGAAAAAATCAATTTCGGTGTTATTAAATAACGGCAGAATGCATCTTCGCATTTAGTTTCGCTTTCCTGGCAGGGTCCGCATTCGGTCATGGTTTGGGCCAATACGTGACCGGTTCCGTAAGGACCGGTTTCATGGCAGAAGGCCGGACCCATAAAAAGGGCTAAAATCGGTGTTTTTACCGCTGCGGTCAGATGCATACTGCCGGTGTCCGTGGTTACAAGCAGGTTAAGACGGTTCAGTACACCGGCCAGGGCGGGTATGGTGGTCCGGCCCATAAGGTTTATGACACGCTCGCCGGAATTTGGACTGATTTTCTTCAGACTCTCCATGAAAATACGACCCAGGCGCTTTTCCTCCCCGGTTCCCAACAGAACCAGTCTGGCCTTTCTTTTGATCATCAATTGCGCGCCGAGTTGGGTGAAATTTTCCAGGGGCCATTGACGGGAAAAATGCCTTGAACCGAGCTGGAAACCGATTAAGATTTGTCCTTCTTGCTGAGTCAACAATTCCGCGCCTAAACGCAAATCTTCTGGTGACAAGGGATAGGCAAGGCTGCCCGAGGGTTTTATTTCTCCTTCGGCGTAAACGGTCAGCAAATCGACGAGATTGAAACGGATCAGCCTTCTATTGGTCATGAGGTTGAGGATGAATCCAGCCCAAGGTGAGGGCGTTAATTGCTTGCGGTCCGATCCGTATCGTGGCCCGATGTTTTTTTCGGCATCGATCAGGTTCGCGAGAAGCGCTGCTACACGGGAGTAATTTAGATTGATAACCAATCCGTACCGCTCGGTTTTTAGTGATTTAACGGCAGCATGAATGCTCTCGATCTTTTCACTTAAAGTAATTTCGCTTCGGGCCATCCCGGCCAGCCGGGCAAGGTCTACGGACAAGACTTCATCGATATCAGGATTTTTTTCAGCAAGTTCGGTTCGGCCTTTATCCACCAGGACAGATATCCGAGCCTTGGGATTCTGGGCTCTTAAGGCCGATAATAAAGGTGTGGTTTGTAAAAAGTCTCCGAATCTGGCCAGCTGGATAACCAGGATTCTAGCCGGATTTGATTTCAGATCAACCATACTGAATTCTCTCTGACCCTGGCCGGGTTTTATCCTTCGTCTATCCAGACCTGAATCGTCTAGTGATATTTGAAAATTTAAACAATCCGGGACTTCCTCATCATCCGGTCCCGGGTGGACAGGCTCAGGTTAAAGACCCTGTCCCATTCAGCCACTATTTTCGGCCAGGAATATCTTGGCTCGATCAATTGGCGAGCTTCGGACGCTGCCTCAGCGGCCTTAACCGGATCGGTCAAAAATTCGAGAGTTTTATTTACGAAGAGCCGGTCATAATTTTCTGTTGCCGGCCGGCCAGGCACCTTGAATTCCTGAATCTGGACCGTTTCCGAAAGAGCGTAGTTGTCCGTGGTTATGACCGGGGTAAGGCAGGCCTGGCCTTCGATGGCGGCTATACAGCTTATCTCTGGAAATGTGCAGGGATAAAGCATTAGGGCGGATTGTGACAGATGCCGATAATATTCACTTTTAGATAAAACTCCCAGCTGTATGACGTTGTCAGACCCTTCAATCAATCCGTTCAAGTATTGGTAAAGATCGGCCAATTCGGCCGAAAGGCCACGGCCGCCCGTGTCGTACGTACAGATGTAGAGGCGCAAGTCATCAAAAGCCTCCAACAGTCTCGGCCAAATATTTTCCAGAAGTACTTTCAGGCCGCGTTCAGGTCTGGAGGCGTAAATGATTTTCCTCGGATCTTTGACCGTATCTTTTTTTATCTCATCTATGAATTCAAGGTCCACACCGTTTCTAGTCACTAAAACTCGACCTTCAAGTTGCGGAAGGCGTGCGAGGTAATGGTCCTGGTGGAATCGGCTTAAGGTGAAAAGCAGGTCTATTTTGTCTTGAACGGCCCTCAGACTCGAGGTCTTGTCCAGCATATCGTGATTCCAGAGTACCTTGAGCCTGGCGGGGGAGGGATAATCGAAGAAACTGAACCATCGGCTCACGATCAGCACATCGCATTCAATGCGGCGAGAGTGGTTTAAATAACAGGATTTGGACCGATAAGTCACGCGGTTGTGGCGTCCCGGATTGGGGCAATTATTGTATACGGTCACCTCATGGCCACGGTCGGCGAGGGCCTGTGCGGCTTGAATCAGCGCGGTCTCGCTTCCGCCTAAAGATTTCTTTTTAAGACTCGATCCGTCAAATTCAGGACCGTCTGTTAAAAAATGGATTGTTTTAAAAGTCTTCTCAACCACGAGCACTTATTTCCCCAATAAGTTCTAGGGCTCGACGGTTGCCGGGTGAGATTTGGAGACACTCGTAGGCGTATGTCCTGGCTTCATTGGTACGGTTTTGGGATAGGGAGAGCCTGGACAAGGCCAGGCGTGGCTCGGGATTACTTGAGTCCATTTGAGCCGCGCAAAAGTAAGCGGATTCGGCCTCTTGGAAATCTCCTTTTTCCTCTAGACACCTTCCCAACAACAAAGATGCGGTATAGGTAAGGCGGGCAATGTTTAAACCGACTCTTAAGTCGTTTGCTCCATGTACTAAAAAAGACCGCATGTGGGATCCGGCCAGGTCGTAGGCGGACCGAGCGTAAAGGAAGCGGCCCAGATAAAAATGGGCCAGGCCGTATCCGGGGTTTGTTTGCAGAACCTCTTCCAGGCAGTTTTCGGCATCCTCGAACCGCCCCAAACGGTCCAGGGATCGGGCCATAAGTATGTGAGAATGAAGGAACAGACCTCGGTTAAGCCGGTTTTCATTATCAAGGCTTCCGGCTTGGCCAAGCCAAAGAAGGGCCTGGTCATACTGACGAAGATTAAACAACGTTTTTCCCAATTGGTAGCTTACGTAAACATCGGTTGGTTCTTCCTCGGCCATTTTTTTAAGAATTTGTAGATTTCTCTCCCCTTTTTCCCTGGCCTTGGCCTTATCTTTATAGCCCCAGTGATAAATTTTTACGCTTGTGAAAACAGATCGGTAATGAGATGGATGAACAAGCTGCTCGTGAACCTGTCCGGTGAATTTAACTTCGGACCGGTTCGGGAATACTCTTTTCTGCATGAGTTGTTCGCCTTCGGGTTCTACTACCTCAAGACACCAAAGAATTGACTCTTTCTTCAAGTCAAGATTACCTCGGATATCCTCTACGTCTCGGGGGGTGAGCCTGTTATCACCATCTAGCCACAATATCCAGTCCCCACACGCTTCTTTTAGGGACAAGTTACGAGCGGCCGCGAAATCGTTTTTCCAGGTTGTCCGGACGACTCGGGCCCCGTAGGCTTTGGCCAGTTCAGGGGTATCGTCTGTAGACCCTGTATCCACTACGATTATTTCATCAAAACAATCACGGATCGGACCCAGGCTTATTTCGAGGTTCTCGGCCTCGTCACGTAGGATCATGCAGAGGCTTAGACTAGGTTTGGACGCAGGCATGTCTATTTATCCTTTCATACAAGTAAAGCAAAGGCCTCTCATCTCCGAAATTCAAATATCTCAGGGACATGAATTGCGCCTCTGAATCTATAAAAACTAAGCAATATCTAGGCCAAGGCGGATCTGGACTTATGCTTCTGGGGGAAGTGGCGATGGCTGCTGATCTTCGGCTGTTAAAGAGGTCTGGCCCTACTTGATCGAGCAATATCCCAACCGGGCGAAATGTTCCGCCTTTTCGGCCAACTCGGAAGATTGAGGCGCAATATCAGCCGCCCGGGCCATGAAGGAGTATGCTTCGGTATATGCTCCAAACTCGGCCAGAAGTTCGGCGGTCCTTTGTAAGGCCGGGCGATGATCCGGGGCAATCTTTAAGGCGCTTAAATAATGTTCAAAAGCGTTAAAAAAAGGCATACTCAGGTTGCTTCGAGTGAATCCAGGTGTAAAACCGTGCCCCCGTTTCTCGAGAATTTGACCGAGACTGAAATGCTGTTCAGCCGAGAGAGGCAGATTGACCGGAAGACGCCGAAAGCACTCAACGCTAGCCTCATCCTCCGGTTCCTCCATTTTAAAGACGGCGAGAAAATGCTTTAGGGCCTCATTATTATGATCCTGTTCCAGGGCTGAAAAGGCGAGAGCCATCCTCGCCCGCAGACTGCCCATCGAAGAGGCCTTGTCGAGATATGGAATCCCCTTTTCATACTCGCCTTTCAGCCTGTGAATCAGGCCCAGGTATAAGAAACTGTCTCTGTCGGCCTCAACTGTATTTACGGCCCGACTCAGCATGGTTTCAGCCCGGACCAACCACGAGCGGTTTTTTTCATGCGGCCAGCGTATGAAAGCGAGAAAGAAGGTTTTGCCCTGCTGTCTGAAGAATGCTCCGCCCGATCTGAGACCTGTTTCCGGTTTCACTGAAGAGGCGAGGTCCAATAATCGGATGGTTCGGTGGCGAATATCGTGCAAAGCCCATACCTTATCCCGTCCACGGGCGGCGATTTGCGCCCTCTTTTTTTCATTTTTCAAATACAAATCTATTAAGTCAAACAAGTTGAACGGAGTATACGCGACAAAATCGAGACCGGGATCGAAAAGGTCTGCCATACCATTGGCCGCCTCTTCTGTTAAAAGAAGACTCCCCGAAGCCATACCCTCGAGCATCCGGGTGGTTACGCCATCGAACAGATTTTCATTGAATACCATCCTTGATTGCGCGTACAAATAGGCGGCCTGTTCGGGCGAAATCCAATCTTCATTTTTTCCCCCGGCCGTGGAAAGCGAGTATCGCTTTGAGAGGGCTGTTAATATGAGAGACCGCTTTGGCCGTACTTCGTTTGATAAAGTGCCGACAAAGGCCAGATCGTATTTTTTTTCCCGAACCGGTTGCTCGTAAAGACGGGTCTGAATCCCCACGGGCAACCAGTGAACCGGTCCTCCAGCAAGCTGTCCTAAATCGGAGGCGCAGTCCTTTTGGTCCACCAGGACCAGGTCGAACAAAGGCGCGTATTCCCTCTGCCAGAAGAAATTGAGCGGTGAGTCGACGGCGTACCATATTTTCAGGATCGGAGTTTTATCCAGGCCTGAAGGCAGAACCCGGGCACCCAGATCATCGGTTAAAATGATGGCCTGAGGTCTGCCGGGCATCCTGGAAAGTATAAGGGTCACGTCAATCTTCTGGGATGGAAGCCTTAGGTCGCATTCAGGGTCGTCACCGGCCCAGAAGACGCTATGCCCCAGTTCTGTCAGGGAATTTTTAAAATAATTGCTTCCTAAAAGGAGAAAATCCGTCATGAGTTGTAAAAAATCTCCCAGAATTTTTCCACCTTGTGAAATGCAACATTCAGGCCATGACTTTCAAGGGGATTTGAGTGGAGGGTTAGGCCTTGAGTTATTAAATCATGGAGACGGAACAATCCTCTTTTTTGAACCGGCAGCCAAGGCCAAGGCGATATTTTTCGTCAATAATTTGTCGATTCTCACCCTTTTTCAGCCTGCGGGCAATGGTTTTTCGGTTTGGGATAATACGTATGGGAAATATTCTCATGAAGAATCGACTTTATATCCTGATTTATCACCGGCCAGGACTAAACCTTTATGGATTTCGGCTTGATATTTGCAAAAAAAACGAGTATAAAAAGTGGTGAAACAGAACCTTAAGTAATACTGTTATAAAGTTAGATTGAAACATGAAATTTTACTAAAGATTTTTCTCTAATTGCCGATATAGGAGGTAGAGAGTTAAACTAGGTGGCCATGACTGTCTCCTTGTCCCAAATTCAGAATGTTTTACAGCATTATACCAAACAGGTACGACGAGGAACACGCTTGAGGGAAAAGCAGGCCGCCACATCGGATGAAATCAAAGTGAAAGCGAGTATTTCTCCGGATAGAAAACGGAAACAGGTCATTGAAAGAGTGGCTTCCGAAATAATAACCCATCTGATAAATCGAGATTATCAGATCGGCGGAGCCGAAGATCAAGTTTTAAATAGATTGTCCCGCGAATATGGAGAGCCGCTAATGCTGGGCCAGGAGAGCCCAGGAGGGCGGTTCGTATTTCATGTAATCGATCAAGATACTGGAACAAAAGTCCGGACAATCGAGCAAGATCAAACCGCTGGGTTGGCTCAAAAATTGGTTGATATCACGAGGGAACTAGTTGATAAGACCATGCTCTGAGGAGTAATAGAATGAAAATTGACGATTTAGATTCGGGATCTAAAGTCCCAAAATACCAGTCAGAGGTGAAGCCGGGAATTGACCGGACCAAAAAATCTCCTGAAAAGACGGTCGATCAAGTGGATTCTCCGGCTGATAACGTTCAACTTTCTGAGCGTTCTCAAGAGATCACCGGGGTGCAAGAGGCGGTTGAAGCCGCTCCAGAAATAAGGCAAGATAAGGTCGAGGCCGTTAAAGCCAGACTAGCCGATGGATCCTACGAAGTAAATTCCGAAAAGGTAGCGGACCGGATACTTAAATCCTCTTTACAGGAGATTGCCTAGTCATGGGTATAACTCGAAAGCGATCGTGGATTTTTCCTTGGGTTTTTAAAATACGGCCGGCGAACAAGTAATAAAATAAATATTTAAAGGAAATTCGAAGAAGCGGGCAGGGATGACCTCACCCCGCTTTTTTTGTATATCCTCGAGTTATGGGGCCATTTTATACGAATGGTCCTTTTTTTTAATTGGGAAATGAGAAGGTTTTATGACGCGGAAGGCCAGATCCGATCGTGTTGGGATTGGCACTTAAGTGTTGGTGTTTAACGCAGGTAAAAATATCGGTTTGAGACCTCTGCAAAACGAGTAATTTGAGGTCAAATCGCTTTTCGGCGGGAGCACGAAAATTTAATCCGCAGGAATACTTGTAGTATGTCGAGGACTAAAGCCACTGCAGGCGAAGCTGAAGTGGCAGCTCAAAATTCGAGCGCGACAAAGAGTTGGGCCAAAGGACGAAGTTTTGCAGAGGTCTCGATTTATTTAAGCTGAGATGATCGGGTGTCTGTGTGAATAGCGTTCGTCGTCCACTATGATCTGCCGGGCCAGCTTTGCTTGAGTGTTGATTACTAATGGTCCGAGGAGGTTGGCCGTCATCTCCTGAGGACGGCCATGGGGAATGGTTACCAGGACGTGAACGGCTACTTCTTGGGATTCTTGAGCCTTAAGATCAGCTAGGATCGGCTCACTTAAAGCTAAATTATAATCAGGCATGAACAGACAAGGGTCCACTATTACAAAGGCCAGATCCGGTGAGTCCACTGCCTGGAGCCAGAAAAAAGGTGATTCTGATTTGTGTTCAATAATCATATACCGCTCGTAACGGGCAAAGCCAATTATCCCTCCCTGAACCAAAATGATGGATTGATCTTCTACTTCAACTTCCCCGAATCTAGTGGTCTGGATTTTCAACACTCACACCTCTGCCTACCTTTTCGCCTTTTCCCACAAGGTTATTACCTCGGATAAATCTTCATGCGCCATACCGGCTGCTTGTTCATTGGCCTCCTGAATGCGTTGGAAGACTTCTTCCCTGTGGACCGGCGTTTGAACGGGAGCTTCGATACCAATCCGGACTTGGTGGCCTTTAATGCTGACCACCTGCACTTTAATGTTTTCGCCAATGGCAATGGTTTCACCTATTTTACGGGTTAGGATCAGCATTTGAAATCTCTAGAGGTTAAAAATCTCCTAATTCTTTATAACACATACAGGTTTGAAAATTCAGGAAAATGTGCGGAAATGTAAGGAAGACCTTTCCCCGTGTCCCCGAGAACAGGAATGACCGGCTATATTTTTTATAAATATTTGAAATTAATACTCATTTAAAAAAGATAGGAATGAAATTAATAAAAGAGAAATGTTTTTTAAAAATTTTAAAGTATTTTTTTAAAAATCCGATAAGAATTCTAAGAAAGTACAAACCTTTTTTATTTAAGATGGACGTTGAGCAAAATATACTAAAAATTCTTGAGAAAAAAGGAAACTTGATCTGGTATTAATCGAGAGGAAATCAATATTTTTTAATTGTTGTTTAACACTATTTAAATGAATCCCCTTTTTATGAAAAAATTATTTAAAAATTTTAAAGTAAATTCGAAAAAGTCCGATAAGATAATTAAAGAATGTTTAATGGTTGTTTAATTTAGTTAATGTGAGGAGGTTCTCATGGAACAAACAAGCGCAAATAGAGAGGTAAGAACGATTTCGGTCGCGGTAGATTTTTTTGACACCGAGATCCCCCTCATTGAAAGAACGAGGCAGAGCCTTAGTTTTTCCCGAGTTGCAGCGGCTAATGACCTGAGTCGATTTGTTCGGCCGGCTGATCTGGACGCGGTTCTTCTGGGTTTTAAAAAAGGCAATAATATAAATTAATTAGGAGGAAAACCATGGGTTTAATCATTAATCACAACATGATGGCCATGCGTGCCGCCCGGAATTTATCGAGTGTTTACAGTGCCCTAAACCAGTCCATGACGCGTCTCTCCTCTGGGCTCAGGGTCAATTCCGCTGCCGACGACGCAGCCGGTCTGGCCATACGTGAGCTGATGCGGGCCGACATCATGGTTTTGGGACAAGGATTACGGAACGCCAGCGACGGTATCTCCATGATTCAGACCGCGGAAGGCGCTCTCTCGGTTGTCGATGAGAAGCTTATCCGAATGAAGGAGCTAGCCGAGCAGGCGGCCACCGGTACTTACACCACGGTTCAGCGCGATCTCATGAATTCGGAATACCAGGCCATGGCCTCGGAAATCGACCGGATTGCCAACGCGACCGATTTTAACGG
>JAZGHI010000171.1:0-3420 GCA_036480955.1 Candidatus Adiutricales bacterium | reverse complement strand
AGCAGGCAGATATAAAGGTCCGGATCGGCCTTGGCCCTTCGCAAAGCCTCGGCAATCTGTTGGGTGTAGTGCCAGACATTCCGGTCTGTTCCTTCTCCGGCTTCGGTCGAAAAGATGTCTGCCGGGATAACGTGAAACCCCCGGCTGATTATCTTTCTTGGCAGGGCCAGATTTACTTCCTTGGCACAGGTGGTATACGGCCGACCGGCCAGAATGACCGCGGGTTCACCCTTAATTCGTTCGAGTTCCTTTTTACCTTCTGAATGATACTTTTCCAGAAACTCGAAGTGCCTGTTCATAGCTCTTTCCCCGGCCAGCCGTGCATCATCCTCAGCCAGACCGAGGATCTTGGCCAGAGCGGTCACTTCCTTTAGCGTGGTCTCGATCAAATCTTCAGAAAACCCGATATGGGGCGAGAGAATCTTCTCTGACACGTTGTCAAAACCGGCCCTGACCAGGTCAGGCATCACGGCCGTGGAGGGACAGACGTAGCCATGACGGCTGCCGGGTGAACTCCCGAGGTCTATCACGTGGGGCAATAATATGAAGTCAACACCGCGCTTAATCAGTCTGTTAACCGCGCCGTGAACGAGTTCGCAGGGATAACAGATTGGGGCTGAGGTTTTGACATTGCTCATCATGGACGGCTCGGACAGTACCGCATTATAACCAAGCTCATTTATCAGCGAGACGTAGAGAGGAAACAGTTCGAAGGAGGTCAACACCAGAGGCAGCCCGATGACGCCCCGAGGATTGTCAAGCTCGACCGGCCCGTAATCCTCGAACATCAAACGGTTTCTGAAAGCGACCAGGTCCCGGCCTTCATTTACCCGGTCCCGGTGATGCCGAACATTATCGTATCTCGAGCAAAGCCCGCCAAAGGGATATGTCTTTCCTTTGACGGAAATCCTCTGGATCGGACAGACGTTTTCACAGACCCGGCAGACGAAGGAGCCTTTTACCTCCATTTCGCCCCGGGCCAGCGCCCGCAGGTCAATCTCCTCTCGTTCGGCTTGGCCATCCTTTGAAGCGTCTCCGGCCAGGAGCGCGCTGCCCACCCCACCCATCAACTCAGGATGGGAGGGTACCACCACCCGGCGTCCGGTCCGGGCGGCCATGGCCAGAGCCACCGCCCTGTTCAGGGCCACTCCTCCCAGAAACATGAGATTCTCCCCCACCTGCCTGGGCCCGACCACGCGGGAGATATAATTATCGGCGATGGAGTACACCAGGCCCGCGACTACGTCCTCCCGGCTCCCGCCTTGCTGGAGTGTGTTTCTCACGTCCGTGTTGATAAAGGCCGCGCACCGTTCGCCAAAAGCGATAGGTTTCTTGCTTTTTTCCGCAAGAGGGCCGATTTCATAGACCGAAACGCCCATATCAACAGAAGCGGATTCTTCCAGAAAGCTCCCTGTGCCAGCGGAACACCCTTCATTCATGGCATAATCAACGGGTATTCCTTCCTGAAAGGAAATGAATTTCGAATCCTGTCCCCCGATTTCAAACACAGTGTCCACGTTCGGCGATTCTGAAGCAGCCGCCCTGGCGTGAGACAGAATCTCGTTGAAACTCGGGCAATTATCGAGGAATACAGAAACCATCTCCCTGGCCGATCCGGTGACCGCGGCGCAAATAACGCGGATGGACCTGTCTCCAACCTCTTCGATCAGTCTGGTCAGGCAGTTCTTGGTCGCGCCAATCGGGTTGCCCAATGTTCGGAGATAACAACTGGCCCCGACGGTCCCGTCAGATGAGTTCAAGAGGACTGCTTTGGTGGTGGTCGAACCCGCGTCAACACCGAGGATATATTCAACGCCTTCTTTGATCCCGCTCATTTCGCTTTTTTTAACCCGAAAATCCAACAAGGATTCCGCCTCTGTGAGCGGTTTCAACCTTTCGAATTCCAAAACCTCAGGGTGAAACATATCAGCCGGAATCCCAGACGGGAAATCCGCGGCCATATCCGAAGCAAACAGAGAGGCCCCGAACGCCTCCAGATAAGGGCTTTCCGGCGGTATTATTATCTCGGAATCCCTGAAGAATCCGCGCAGGAATTTGACGAACAAGCCGTTCGCGGCCAGACCACCGGTTACGACAATCCTGCCGGCCGGCCAATCCGCGGACTCGATCATATCACCAACTTTCAAGGCCAAATCATGAATGAGCGAGTGGGCGATATCACCCGGTCCACACTCGCCTTTATTCAGTTTGTGTGTGGCATCGGACTTCAGGTGAACGGAACAGCGCGTGGCCAGTCTTACCAATTCCCCTTTTTCGGCCTCCTTTAGTCCTTCTTCGAGGGAAAGGCCCATCCGTTGAAATTGCTGGACAATGAATTCCCCAGTACCCGCGGCGCATTTAGAGGTTGAGATTACGTTCCTGATTACTCCATCCTTCATGGGATAGACACTGAAGGTCTCTCCTCCCAGGGAAAGCAGGATGTCCGGCTCAAGGCCCTTTTCCTTCAGCGCCCTTTCCAGGCATTCTGTCTCGGGCCGGTAAGGCGCGTCGAGAATCAACCTTGCCGCTTGCCCGGTTATTACCAAACGGGAGTTATTCGAGGTCCGATACTTTTTAAAGATTTCCTCAATCCATTTTCTCGGCTCACCCCCATGAGGCGCTACTTCATATATTGTTCCACCTTCCTCTGATCGACGGACCCATTTAACCGAGACCGTGCCGACCTCAAGCCCTTCAAAGCTTAATGGATTGTTCGCGGTTGCCATTTATATTTCTTTATAATCAAAAAGGTTGGTGTATTTGGCTCACAGCCTGACCTTTGTCGGGTTACATTAGAGCGTTTACTTTTTAATTGTCAAGCGCTGAGTCCCTTTTGCCCCAGGGAAAATTACATGACAGATACAGCGTGTATGCCCCAGTGCCCCTCCTTGAGGGTCAGCATGTAGATGCCCTGTGAGGATGACAGGATTTTTTCGTCCGAATCAAGATAGCCGACTTCCACATTCACGTTAGCCGCGATGTTTGATATTTGAATCACCTCCACCCGGTCAATTCTGATCCGTTTGCATTCAGAAGCGGTTTCCGGTCGTGGTGGGCGCTCCCGCTTACCAAATTCCTCCTTTGTTTCGCAGGCGTTGACCAGACCGGGATCTATCTCCAGATATGGGAAATTGATCAAATCCGCCTGTCTGTCATTATTCCTGTCATTCGCGGCGTCTACGAACTCTTTTATAAGGGTTGTCACAACCGGCTCGATCTCGTCCGTGTCCATGCTGGATTCCCTGGAGAAATCTAGGCCGAAACGCGCCTGAATACCCCAATTATCGTTTACATTTGTAATGATATAGACAACCTGGTTGGTCCAGAATTTTTCTCCCTGGGCGTTGTAGCGCGAGTACTGGCCTGCCCCGTGAGCCTTATGGTCTGAAAGGTGCACTATCTCCTTTGAGTCCCACTCAC
>JAZGHI010000170.1:0-13088 GCA_036480955.1 Candidatus Adiutricales bacterium | reverse complement strand
CTGGGACTGGCTCCGGAGCCATGCAGGACCTGGACGTCCAGTGTGTCACTGACCTGTTTGAGTTTTTCGGCGCTCAAGTCTATCAGAACGACGTCTTTGCTCTCTCTTGAGAGCCGGCTGGCTATGTGGTAACCGACCTCGCCCGCGCCAACTATGATGGCTTTCAAGAGGTTGTCCTTTCGAGAGAGATCTAAAGTTTAAAGCAAGTGTACTCGTTTCCGGTCCAACCCAATATTGGCTCAGGTGGTATGAATAGCAGAGATGAATAAAGGTTTCAAGTTATTCAAAAAAAGGCCATGACCTAAAAAGCTTCACGCTTCCAGTAAATCGAACTCCAGTACGTACATGTTCGTCTTTTTTTCACGACCGATAGTTGAAGTTGGAGCCATACCATAATCGTGTCCTGGCCAGACAACGGTTTCGTCGGGCAGGTCCATCAATGTTTTAATGGACTTAAGCATGGTTGGCAGTGAGCCGCCTGGAAGATCAGTTCTTCCGCCACTTCCCACAAATAGGATATCCCCGCTGAAGAGCTGTCCGTCGGCTAAAAGACACAATCCGCCCGGCGTATGGCCGGGGGTGTAAATTATTTGAAAGGTAATCTCACCCATTTCGAAGGTTTTTTCATCTTCCAAACGGATGTCCGCTGGCGGAGAGGGGGTAAAGCCCCAAGCCCCAGATCCTTGAGAACCGGTTCCCCGATTGAACACATCATCGTCCCGGGCGTGCATGACTATAGCCGCACCGGTTAATTCCTTCATCCGCGCGTTACCGCAGGTATGATCCGGGTGGCCATGACTGTTAAAAATGTACTTGATCTCCAGGTTCATCTCCCTGGCTGTCTGGAGTACATATTCCTCGTCCCCGGCCGGATCAATAACCATGGCCTGCCGCGTGGCTTCGCATCCTATTAGATAACAGAAAACGGCCATTTGGCCTACTAGTATTTGTTTTATAATCATATTTGAATCCCCGGGCTTACCATGCAAAAAAAGTGCGAATTAAGCCTGCATTTTTGGTTGTTCTCGCAGCAACATCCAGCCGGCTTTTATCCTGTGGAACTTATCTAGCTGATGGTTCGCATGCCCCTAGTCGTCTACTGGAAGAATTAAAATCGATATTCTTTCCGGCGGTATGGGAATTTCCTCTCTATTCCTATCACCTTACCCGGGTTGACTCCTATATATCAATCCCCGGCTATAGGAGAGAAAAATTTCTGCCAGAGCCGGGGATAATTCGGTCAATGGGTAATTATTTATAAGTCTAGATATCCGGTTGCAATATTTAGTTTTAAGCTCTTTTTAAACTAATACCCGATTTTGTTTTACGGATGCTAAAAGTATCGCCGATGGAGAAACCCATGCCTTCGACCATTTCCCGAGGGACGACAACACTGCCCCGTTTATTGACCTTCGTTTCTTTTGATTGTTTGGCCTGAGCGCTGCCTTTGGGCACACGGCCGACGATAGCTTTGGCCCTACCTCTGATCACCAGTGCGTCGAGATACAATGTTTTGAGTTGCGTTCGGGTCTTGATATCGAACTTTTCCATAACCTCATTAGCGACCGTACCTGACTCCACTGCCTTGATTAACTGTACTGAGTCAACTATTTTCTTCCTGGCCATACTCTCTCCTTCTTTTCGATTGATCTGTTTTTAAATGCATTAAAAATGGACTTCATTCAAACTTTTAAACACGGTTACAATTAAAGTCTAACTTCTCATTTCATAAAAAGGATATCTTGTGGCTTGCTTGGGCGAAAAGCCAAATTACCTATATACCATTATATGATTTATTATAAAGCGGCCTCGGTAACAACCCTTTTACGAAAAAGCACGTATACTATTGTGGGCGCCTGAATAAATCATTACCTGCCTCTTAAAATTTTTCCAGAACTAACGCATTTTATAGCTTGATGATATTACACGTATATTTCAAAATAGCCCAATTGATTTATAAATATTTTAATTGAGAAGGAGTTGATAAAAAAAACTGGCTGAACAATAAAATCTAATATAAGGTGGTATATTATGCTCTTGTCTGAAATGGAATATATTTGACTCATTCAAAAAACGAATATGTTGGACTAATAAACAGTCAAACAAAAGATGTCAAGAAAAAAATGAAAGATAAAATTAGGGGACTGAGAGGAAATCATCAAAAACTTCTGATTTTTTGTAGATACTTCCAACTCCAGCCTAAGTGCGCAGGAGGGTGTCTACCATTTGACGGAACGCGACAACGGGCTTATCTGCCTTATTCAAGCTTTTTTATGCCGGAGAGCTTAGCCCATGGCTAGGCTAATCCATGCTTGACGGCACATTGTACTTATCCTATAATTCCCCAGGAACTGAAATTCAACCAATCTATTTTGGACTTGCTCTCAGACTGTGAATTAAAACTGGTTATCCAGGAGTTCGGAGATAGTATTCAAAATCCGGTTGTATTCATTTCGGTCAAGGATTAGGGGTGACGGGCGGCAGCCCCTGTAATATCGTGGAATTAAATAACAAATAATGCTCAAATTTTTGGCTGTCGGATTATCTACCCAAACCGGCATGTTGACAACCGACAGAATTTTTAAAATTCGGTTGCTGTTCTTGGATGGAGTAGATGGAGCAATGACTGCCACGTGGAGGAATGATCCATGTACAAGCTAATTATTGTGTTTCTGTCAGTCGGTCTAATAGCCTCGCTGACTGGCTGTGGTGGTGTATCGGAATCAGACCATCAGGCCATAGTGTCTGAGCGCGATACATTAAACAAAGAACTGGTGAGTATGCAAGAAGACGTAAATTCACTGGAAAAAGAATATGCTGTTCTAAAGGAAGAGAACACCTCACTCAAGAATCAGCTTATGAATTACAGACAGGAAGTAAAGCGTCTAAAGGCCATGAGCCAGGCTAAACCAGCCGCCAAAGAAGGACAAAAATCGGAGAGAAGCCCGCGTATTTACACGGTAAAACCCGGTGACACTTTATGGGGCATTGCCGGTCAATTTCAGGTCCCGGTGGCGACCCTTCTGAAGCTCAATAACCTGCAGGACTCGAATATAAAAGTGGGCCAGCAGCTTCTTCTTCCTTAAGATTTATCAATGAGCATTAAAACGGGTTCCACCGCCACCCTTACGCGGGAGTGTCTTTAAAAAATCTGTAAATAGAAATAAGATGAAATTCTATTCTTTGGTAGAGATGATTTTATCGAGGAATTGAATGATTTCATCCGCGGGACGGCCGGGTACGAGATCAAGAGTATCCTTGATGGCCTTAAATGTGGCGTCTAGTACCGCAGGAAGCCTTTTGGTGCGGCCCAGCTGGCCCCTTAGTGTGCTTATATCTATCTCGAGATCCTGACGAATTTCTTTCTCGATCCCGAAACTGTCGAGAGATGCTTCTAAAGACTCAATAAATTCAGATAGTTCATCGGAAACAGTTCTGGAATCGGTAACTGATTCGGATTCAGTAACTATATTTCGCCCCTCCTCCGTCAATATCACATTCCCGGACAGGCTCTTAATTTCAAGAAGTCCCTCAGCGGCCAGATCCATAATCAAGTCCTGAATTTCATTCCGGCCGATGCCTAGATCCTCACCGACGGCCCACATATTCAATTCGCGGGCGGGATCGTCTCGATCCGCCTTCTTAAACGCGGCTAATATCTTGAAAGATATTTCATCCGGTTCAATCGGCATTTTCTGAAGACCTTTAAGTTTCGTGGAATGGCCTTAAATTGTGCCAAAGACTGTAGGCCCGCGCCTTGGGGATAATCTTTATAAATATCTGAATTTGGCCGGATTGCGCGGCGGCTTCTTAGCAGTGTTTCGATGTTTTCGGGGTCAAAACGCATGTCTTCCGGCCAAGGTAAACAATCAGATTTCGGAGCAGACCTGTGATCCAGAGCGCCGGTAGGGCAGGCGGCTACACAGTGGCCGCAGGCTAGGCAATGCTCCTCAAATTGTTCATCCACGCCCGGAAAATTATCCTCATCAGCCGGTTGGATGATTCTAGCCACACAGACCTTCGAGCAAATTCCGTCCTTACGGCATTTGTCTTTATCAACGGTTATCATAGCCACTGCTACCTCTTTTTATTCAGCTCGAAAATGATTCTGAGACCCTCGAGGGTCAAATCAGGGATGACTTCGGAGATGGTTTCTGAGTATTCGGCCACCAGCGAGGCTAGCCCGCCCGTTGCAATGACCAGGGGATTGGTGCCAGCCTCTTCGCTCATCCGCTTCACTATACCGTCTATTAAACCCACGTGTCCGTAGACCAGTCCGGTCAGCATGGCCGACACGGTATCCTTGCCGATAACCCGTTTGGGGCGTGAAATTTCGATCCTCTGAAGTTTACTTGCCTTCAAGAAAAGGGCTTCACTCGATACGATCAAACCCGGAGCGATGGCCCCGCCCATGTATTCGCCTTTAGGGGATACGTAATCGAAATTTGTAGACGTACCCAGATCCACCACGATCAGTGATTGGTGGTACCTATCGTAAGCGGCTACAACGTTTACGATTCGGTCAGCGCCCACTTCCTTCGGATTGTCGATAAGGATGGGGATACCCGTCTTAATGCCCGGACCGACCACCAGCGCCTCTGTCTGGACATATTTGCGGGCCAGGTTCTCCAGGGCGTCCAGCATGGGCGGCACGACACACGAGATAATCACGTCGCGGGTCTGGGAAAAGTCGAGGCCTTGTGAGTCGAAGAGGTTTCGAAACAGCATGCCCAGCTCATCCACGGTCACATCTCTCTCGGTCCGGACGCGCCAGTCAGCTTTAAGTTCCTCACCCTCAAAGGCTCCGATGACGGTATTCGTATTTCCGACGTCTACTACGAGTAGCATTTCTGTACAACTCCTTCTTTAAATACGAAGCGCAGGCCTAGCCCAGTTCCTTCTCTATCAAGGCCGAGGTCTCCTGAGCCAGGGTCTCGATCAAATTCGAATCCAGGCCCTCGACCATTACTCTGACCTTCGGTTCTGTCCCTGAATATCGGACCAGCAAGCGACCCTCTTCACCCAGAGCTTTCCTGACCTGGTCAAATTGCCTCTTCAATATCGGCACCTCATTCAGCTCAACACGCTGGGAGACTTCTACGTTTACCAGCACTTGCGGCCTGTCTTCCATAATTGAGGTCAACTCCGATAGAGATTTTCCTTCTCGAATCATTACGGCCAGGACTTGAAGGGCTGAAAGTATCCCATCACCGGTAGTGTTATGATCCAGAAATATTAGATGCCCGGATTGCTCCCCGCCGAAATTGTATCCATCCCTTCTCATTCTCTCCAATACATAACGGTCACCGACGTCTGTTCGGACCAGATTCAAGCCCAGCTCTTTCAAGGCCGTCTCCAGACCAAGGTTGCTCATAACGGTGGCTACGACCGTGTTTTCAGCCAACTCGTTCCGGTCTTTCAAATCCCGGGCGCATATGGCCATAATGTGGTCGCCGTTAAGTACCCGCCCCTTGTTGTCGATAAAAACGGCCCGGTCAGCGTCACCGTCCAGGGCCAGACCCATGTCGGCCCCCTCTTCCAGAACCTTCTCTCGAACCAATTCCGGGTGGAGAGCTCCGCAGTTCCGGTTGATGTTTTCTCCGTTCGGCTCAGCCCCGATCAGTAAAATCTTCGCGCCTAGTTCCTCGAAAACGGCCGGCGCGCACTTATAGGCCGCCCCATTGGCACAGTCAATAACCAGGCGAAGGCCGTCCAGCCTCATTTCTTTAGGGAAGGTATTCTTAAGAAAGACGATATAGCGGCCGGTGACGTCGTCAATACGCGTGACCCTGCCGATCTCGGTAGCAGTTGGCCTCATGGAATCCATCTTGTTTGAAGAGATTAGCTTTTCGATTTGTGCCTCGACTTCATCAGGCAGCTTAAAGCCATCGTGGGAGAAAATCTTGATGCCGTTGTCCTGGAAAGGATTGTGGGAAGCGGAAATAATTATTCCGGCGTCGGCCCTCATGTTGGGTGTAAGAAAGGCTATCCCCGGGGTGGGGAGGGGACCAACCAGGAGTACGTCCACTCCCATGGAGCAGATACCGCTGGTTATGGCGTTTTCAAGCATATAGCCGGAAAGGCGGGTGTCCTTGCCAATCACGATTTTATGCCGTTTTTTATTATTCTTTTTCATGATGTAAGCCGTACCGCGACCGATTTGCATGGCCAGCTCCGCGGTCATGGGATGAATATTGGCTACCCCACGCACTCCATCCGTGCCAAAAAGTTTGCGTTCATTTCGGCTCATAAGTTCGCTCGCTCCTATTCAAGATTATCAATTGACACGATCTTCTGCTTGTTGAAAAGCAAGGAAAGCTGAGAGTAAAATCTAAGTGTATTAAAATTGACCGGAGCTAGATTCCCCCTGTACGCGGTCGATGGCTGCGATCCCTCAAGCTCAGGCGATATGTTCCCGCCTGACGGCCTGGACCACGGCCAGTGCCCCTTTTGAGGGTTCAACCTTGTGCACCCGAATTATATGCGCGCCTTTGTATGCCGCCAGAACCGCGGCGGCAACCGTGGCCGTTTCCCGGTCTTCAGGCGGGACTCCCCCCAGGATCCGCCCTAAAAATGCTTTTCGTGACGGTCCAACCAGCAGCGGCCGATTCAGGGCCGCGAATTCCTCCAGCCGGTTCATCAGGATCAGATTATGATCGAATGTTTTTCCAAAACCCAGACCAGGATCGATGATGATCATTTCCCGGGCAACCCCCGCCCTTTCCGCTTTCTCCGCGGCCTGGCTGAGAAAGGATTTTACCTCGGCCATCAGGTCCCGGTAAATTGGATTTTCCTGCATGGTTCGAGGCTGACCTTTCATGTGCATGAGGATGAGGGGGCATTTTTCCTTGGCGGCCAACCTGACCATTTCCGGGTCGAATCGGCCGGCGCTGATATCATTCAGTATGGAAGCCCCTGCTTTCAGGGCTTCTTTGGCCACCCCGGATTTGTAGGTATCCACGGATATCGGAACGTTAATCTGCCCGGTCAGACCCTTGATGACCGGGATAATCCGTTCGAGTTCCTCGTCGCGGCTGACCGCTTCCGCGCCCGGCCGGGTGGATTCTCCGCCAATGTCAATTATATCCGCCCCGGCCCTAACCAATTCCAGACCATGGGCAATGGCCTTTTTAGAATCGTAAAAACGACCGCTGTCAGAAAATGAGTCGGGTGTGATATTAATCACACCCATAAGAAGAGTACGAGGACCAAGTTCTAGAGACCATTGATCCCACTTTAGCTTAAAAGTGGTCACAACGCTTACTTGTCCGCCGGTTCTTCGCTCTCAGCCTCTTCACTCTGGGAGAGGACCTTTTTACCCGACTCGTTGGCCACGGCGTCGGCCACGATTTCATCTATCTCAGCTCTGTCCAGGGTTTCTTTTTCCAGAAGCGTGTCGGCCAGCTTGTGAAGGGTATTAATGTTCCGTTCGAGCAGATTCTTGGCCCGTTCATAACCGGCCGTAACTAAAGATTTAACTTCCGCGTCAATAATCTGGGCCGTTGATTCGCTGTAATCACGGTGCTGGGAGATCTCGCGCCCTAAAAATATCTGCTCTTCCTTTTTGCCGAAGGTAAGGGGACCGAGTTTTTCACTCATACCCCATTCGCAGACCATTTTCCGGGCTAGTTCGGTGGCCTTCTCGATATCGTTTCCCGCCCCCGTAGTGAGGTGGTCAAGTATTAATTCCTCGGCCACTCGTCCGCCCATAAAAAAAGACAGATTCCCCAACAGAAATTCTCTGGGATAAGTGTGCTTTTCATCCATGGGCAGGGTCTGGGTCAATCCAAGGGCCTTTCCACGGGGAATTATGGTAACCTTGTGGAGAGGATCTACTTCAGGTATCAGAACGGCCACCAGGGCATGGCCGGCCTCATGGTAGGCCAAGCTCTTTTTCTCCTCTTCAGAAATGATCATACTCCGGCGTTCTTTACCCATGAGAACCTTATCTTTGGCCTCCTCGAAGTCGCTCGAATCCACCTTGTTTTTGTTGTATCGGGCAGCCAGGAGAGCGGCCTCGTTAACCAGATTCTCCAGATCGGCTCCCGTAAAACCAGGGGTTCCCCGGGAAATTACGGCCAGGTCCACGTCATCCGAAGCAGAAATCCGGCGGCTGTGAACCGCCAGGATTTTCTCGCGGCCCCGGATGTCCGGAATAGGGACAACCACCTGACGGTCGAACCGGCCCGGCCGGAGAAGGGCCGGGTCCAGAACATCCGGTCTGTTGGTGGCCGAAATAAGAATCACCCCTTCGGAAGACTCGAAACCGTCCATCTCCACCAGAAGCGCGTTCAGGGTCTGCTCACGTTCATCGTGTCCGCCGCCCAGACCGGCGCCGCGGTGACGGCCTACCGCGTCTATTTCGTCTATGAAGATGATGCAGGGCGCGTTCTTTTTGCCCTGCATGAAAAGGTCCCGCACTCGGGAGGCCCCAACGCCGACAAACATTTCCACAAAGTCGGAGCCGCTGATGGAAAAAAACGGTACCCCGGCTTCACCGGCGATGGCCCGGGCCAACAGGGTTTTACCTGTTCCCGGAGCGCCCATGAGCAGAACGCCCTTGGGAATTCGACCGCCGAGTCTGGTGAATTTCTTCGGATCCCTCAAAAAATCGATGATTTCCTCAAGCTCTTCGGTGGCCTCCTCGATACCGGCCACGTCCTCGAAGGTCACCGGATTATTCTGGTCGGTCTGAAGTCTGGCCCGGCTCTTCCCGAAAGAAAGGGGCCCGCCCTTGCCGCCTCCACCTTGCATCTGCCTCATGAAGAATACCCAGACCCCGATAAGGAGCAGCATGGGGAACCAGGATATGAGCATGGTCATGTACCAAGGTGATTCATCTGGCGGGCTAGCCGATATTTTGACGTTCTTTGCCCGAAGATTCTTGATTAATTCCGGGTCGTTGGGGGCGTAAAGCGTGAACTCTTGGCCGTCAATACGGTCCCCGGAGATTTGGCTCCCGCTAATAACGACCGAAGAAACCTCACCGGAATCTATAGAGTTGATAAACTCGCTATAGGCTATTTCATTCGTGGTTGGCGGACGGGTATTGAACATGTTAAACAGCAACACCATCATGATGCTGATAACCAACCAGAGTGCCAAGTTTTTATAAAATGGAGACAATATTTCCTCCGCTTTAACATCAGGCATTAAAAATTGGCCTGAGGTCTAAGTCATTCTACTAACAACATATAATTCTATTTCAAATACTCAAATTATTCAACTAAAATTACCGTTTTCCGTCTGGGGCGGTTTATTAAATTTCAGGAACAGAGCGGTCTTTGTCCCGGCCGAAAAACGGGTCCTTTCAGATACACGTAAACCAACCACCCAGATGATTCCTTTCCGGTCCAGAACCAGAGGAATTTCCCTCCTCTCAGACGCCGGAACCTTGGCGTCAATAAAGAAATCATGCAATTTTTTAGTCCCCTTCAGCCCCAGAGGCTGAAAACGGTCGCCCGGCCGAAGGTTGCGGACAATAAGAGGCGGTTCGATCAGGTCAAAATCCAGGACGGCCATGTCTGGACCCAACTTTCGGGGATTTATATCTTTAGGGTCACGGTCTATTTCGGATTCAATGCCGCTCCCGATCTCCTCTATATACACCAACCCAGGCAGCGGCAGACTATACTCGAAAGAGGTCTCGTGTTCTTCAAGGGGAATACCGATAAATAGAAAATCGTCCTTTGTCCAGGCCCGGTTCCGGCCGGGCAGGTCCAAACTCCGCCCTTTTTCACCTGTAAGCAGATTCAGTATTGCCTCCACGTGTCCCCTTTCCAGAGCCCTTAGCTGACCTTTAATGTAGCGGAATCCTTCTCTGATCAAACGCCGCTTTTCGGCCATATGGAGGCCGTTTAAGCTGGAAATCCGCATAGTTACACTATCCGGACCCAGCGTCCAGCTTACTTCCGGTTTCAACCGTTCAAGATAAACTTGCCAAGCCGATTCTTCGTCCCGGATAATTTCGGCTGTCCGGTTGAGGGCGGCCTTTACGGCCGGATTAAAATGTTTTTCCATCTGAGGCAAGAGGCTGTGCCGGATCCGGTTCCGGGAGTAGTCAAGATCTGTGTTTGTGCTGTCTTCAACCCACGTCAGGCCTCTGGCTTTCAGGTACCTGACAAGGTCTTTTTTCCAGAAAATGAGCAGAGGACGTAAAATTCGGCCTTCACGTATAGGCGGAATCCCGGCCAGACCCGCCGGACCGGTCCCCCTGATCATGTTGAACAGTATGGCTTCGGCATTATCATCCGCGGTATGCCCGGTGGTGATATACCGCGCGCCGGAGTTGATCCGGACACGTTCGAGAAAATCGTAGCGGGCCTCACGAGCCGCTTCCTCTAATGACAACGCTCGGACAGCGGCCATCTTGCGGCAATCGACTTTTTCCCAGACGAAAGGAAGATTTAATTCCCCGGCCCTTGCTTCGGCCGCCTCACGGTCCCTTTCCGCCTCAATGCCCCTCAAACCGTGGTCCAGGTGGGCCGCGGTAATTTCTAATCCAAGGTCTTCCGTCAAAAGGAGGCATAGATGTAGTAAGGCCGTCGAGTCCGCGCCGCCGGAAAAGGCGACTATAAGGCCCTCACTTTGGTGAGTTTGAGCCAGCCTGGCAAATGCGGATCGAAAACGGTTTTCCAGGCTCTGGATCCAGATTCTGGTTTCAGGTCCAGGGGTCTTCATGATACAGACTATATTCGTTTCAAACTCTCAAGACAAGTGGCGAATATACGGACATAATCTTCCCGGCGCTGACCTTTTGTGGTCCCTGGGAGTTCCCGATTGGTTTATTACTCCTTTATGAACCATTTTCCGGCCAAATAGAAGAAGAAAAAAATCCGAGAGAGAACGGATGATGTTTTATCTTCTCATAGACTTCGTGCAGTGATTGCGGTAAGGTGATAATATAGGATTGTCACCAAAAGGGGGACCGTGAATGGCCAATACCCTGTTTAGCAGTTATAATATCGCTACGGAAGAAGACTACCTTGATGGGGACACAATCTTCGAAGAGGGGAGTGCCGGAGATTGGATCTATGCTATCCTGTCCGGTGAAGTCGAAGTTTATAAAATAGTCGGCGGGAAAAAGGTTGTTATTGATATCCTCGGACCAGGCGATATCCTTGGTGAAGTCAGCTTTATTGATAAACAAACCCGTTCGGCTTCTGCCAGGGCCAAAGGTCAGACCAAACTGGGGATTTATGATCAGGATTTCCTGACCCGGGAATACAATAAACTGGGCGGGGATTTCAAAACTATTTTCGATTATCTGGCCAGGCGGTTGAGAAAAATGACCACCGTGGCCTCGAATTTAGCCGGCCGAAAAACAGAACGTGTTGAAAATATGCTCGAGGTCGTCTACGAGACAACAGAGCAATTCTATAGGGCCTATTCAACCAATATCGGTGGGGGTGGACTGTTCATCAAGACGAGAGACCTGTTGCCGGTAGAAACGACGGTCAGCCTCAAATTCACCCTTCCGGACGAGAAGGAGCCCGTCCAGACCGCCGGAAAGATCATCTGGTTAAGGGAAACTGAAGAAAAGGGTATGGGCGTTCAATTCGTGAATCTAAATTCCAAGGATGAAATCAAGATAAACGCCTTGCTTCGTAAATCTTCCGGAGAATAGTGACACGTGAGGGATACCATTAAATGCCCGCATTGTCAGGGAGATATAAAAGTCTATCGAAATCCGGTTCCGACCGTCGACGTAATTATAGAAATTGATAATCAGGATATTGTTTTGATCGAACGGAAAAATCCACCACCGGGGTGGGCCTTGCCGGGCGGTTTTGTCGATTACGATGAATCGCTCGAGGACGCGGCCCGGCGTGAGGCCCGTGAGGAAACCGGGCTCGAGGTGACTGAGCTCAAGCAGTTTAAGGCCTATTCAGACCCATCCCGCGACCCAAGGCAGCATACCATTACCAATGTGTTCATAGCCCGGGCCCAGGGCCGCCCCACAGGCAGGGACGACGCTAGACAAGCTAAGGTTTTTACCACCCATAACCTGCCGGCTCAACTTGCTTTCGATCACGCCCGCATATTAGAAGACTATTTAGAATATAAGAATCATCTCCCAAAGAGTTGATGAAAATGATAAGGATTCAAGGGGTCAAGGGTCTAAGGATTCGAGTGAAATGCTTAAGAATTACAGAGATCTGAAAGTTTGGCAAAAGTCATACGGACTATATTTGGATCATTATAGAATAACAAAAAAATTTCCAAAAGAAGAAAGATACGGTCTGACATCTCCGATCAGAAGGTCCGCCGTGTCGATTCCTTCTAATATCGCAGAAGGATAAACACTTGGACCCTTGACCCCTTGAATCCTCGAACCCTGTTCTTAAACTAAATTGGAGAAGAACCAAAATATAAGGGTGGAAAGCCCCTTTAACCAGGCGCAGGAAGGAGAAGAATGATCATGGAGGATCAAGGTCTTGTTCCAGAGGAGAAAGAAATTCTCCTCAAGCTGGCCCGTTTCGCTATTATGGAAAGATTGGGAAGCGAGGCGGAATTGCCCGTTTACGAGCCGTCATCGGGTCTGAACATGCCCTGCGGAGCCTTTGTCAGTCTGCATCGAAAGGGACAACTCAGGGGCTGTATCGGAACTTTTTCGGCCCAGAACCCTTTGGAAAAAACCGTGCAGGAGATGGCCCGGGCCGCCGCTTTCCAGGATCCGCGTTTCGCGCCGGTCAGCGAAAGTGAAATAGCGGAAATCGACCTTGAAATCTCAGCGCTTTCACCTATGCGGGAGATTGAAGATATTGAAAAGATTGAAGTCGGCCGGCATGGGCTGTATGTAGTGGACGGTCCATACAGCGGGGTACTTCTGCCTCAAGTAGCCGTGGAACAGGTCTGGGACAGGTATACCTTTCTGGAGCAGACCTGCCTCAAAGCCGGTCTTGACCGCAACCGATGGCGTTCCGGGGATATAAAAATCTTCGTTTTTTCGGCCCAGGTTTTTGGGGAGTAAAGAATAAGGCCGCCCCAAAGCAGTTAGCCAGCCCCGGATTTCTTATATAGTTTAATCCTTCTGGAATTTTTCTTTCAGGCGCTGGTTGACCACGTCCGGAACCATGCCGCTGATA